>CAYOBT010000047.1:0-11169 GCA_964402205.1 uncultured Anaerolineales bacterium | reverse complement strand
GTGATGCACGCCAACAACGAGGTCGGCACCATTCAGCCCATCGCCGATCTCGCCAGACTGGCCCACGACGCAGGAGCTCTCGTCCACACGGACGCCGCCCAAACCGTGGGCAAGGTGCCTGTCACCGTCGACGGACTGGGTGTAGACCTGCTGAGCGTCGCCGGGCACAAGCTCTATGCCCCCAAGGGGGTTGGAGCGCTCTATGTACGAGAGGGCACGCCGCTGCTACCCTTCACGCGAGGAGCCAGCCATGAGCGCGGCCTACGCCCCGGTACCGAGAACCTGATCGGCATCATCGGCTTGGGCGCAGCCGCTGCCTTGGTGGCAGGGAACCTGAAAGCACACGCCTCGCACATGTCCACGATGCGCGACCGCCTCCAGCAACGGCTACTGGCCCTTGGCGCCGACCTTTGCATCCACGGGCATCCAACCCAGCACCTGCCGAATACCCTTAGCGTAGGATTCCGCGACCTGGATGCCACGGACCTCCTGGTCGAACTTGTCGACGATATCGCGGCGTCAGCCGGAGCCGCATGCCATTCCAACGAGGTCAGCGTCTCGGACACGCTCAAGGCAATGCAAGTGCCCCTAGCCTACGCCAGGGGCACACTCCGGTTCTCTGTGGGACGCTTCACGACGGCGGACGAGATCGACCGGGCCGTCACGGCCATCGCGAAAGCGCTGGACGAGTTGCGCTAGGCCCACGTCGCAAGCCAACTAGCGGTAGGCCTCTGGCATGTACGACGGTAGCTCTTGCGGAGCCATGATGCGCTCCAGCCGAGCAAACCGCATCCGTCCGTCGACCAAAGGGATCGAAGGCCAGTCGTTGCCGATCAGAGGCCGGGCATAGCTGACAAACTCGTCTCGCACGTCGCAGCTGTCGCGGTCGATCCAAGCCGCAGGGAACGTGCGCTCCGAATTGGCGACCTCCGAGAGCGGCACTTGATCATACCGCACGGCATAGGCCGAGCCCGGCTCACGCAGGATCGTCGCCATCATCCCCGAGACGCCTTCGCCGGCCAGCTCTGCCGCCTTTTGCCCTACAGCATAGGCCTCTGCTAGATCCAAGGTCGAGGCGTAGGCGATGTCGTGCCGCTGCAAAGTCCCGGGGACATCACTGCGCGCGCTGCCCCGTGCGCGCAGCCCGACGCGGTTCAGGTAGTTGATCACCACCTGGGCAACCGTGGTCTCGCTGGCCGAGAACTGTGTATGGCCGAAAGCATCGTGCGAGGCCCCGATGTCGGCCAGCTCGACACCCTCGCTCAACACCACGATCGCCCTATGCCGCCTGCTCAGCAGATCGTTCACGCGATCAGCGATCTCGGCCAGCGTAGGCTGCATCTCCGCAAGGAGAATCAGAAGCGGCATCTCACGCCCCGGATCCGCAAGACGAGCCGCCGCAGGGATGTAACCGATGCGCCGGCCCATGGCCTGCATCACCAACACGGGATCCGACGGGAACGAGCCGCGGTTCTCCTGATCGGCGCGTTGTACGGCATACGCCCAATAGCGCGCGACGCTGCCGTAACCTGGCGTATGGTCGATGAGCCGAAACTCGGGATCGCCCACGTCGTTGTCAATGGTCTTGGGCACGCCGATGCCCAGCAGATCGAGGCCACGCTCCTGTGCTAGATCAGCTACCTTGTTGGCCGTGTCCATCGAGTCGTTGCCGCCGATGTAAACGAATGCGCCAACATCGTGCGCATCCATCACGGCCAGAACGCGCTCAAAGTCCTCCTGCTGAGCTTCGCGCAGCTTGTAACGACAGGTACCAATCGCCCCCGCAGCGGGAGTCGCCCCCAGGAGCGCGATCTCCTCCGCCGGCTGGGCGCTCAGATCCAGCAGTTCCTCCCGGAGGATCCCCTCGATACCGTTCAGGCCGGCATAGATGGTGCCAAACGTCCCGGGATCGGCACGCATCGCCTCCACGAGCCCACGCAGACTGCTGTTGATAACCGGCGACGGTCCTCCCGACTGGGCGACGACAACGTTCCGCCTCTTCACGTATGCTCCCCTCTAGGTCAGAACCAGGCGCTGTGCTCGCCTACTCGGCCCACTCGGTATGAAAGACGCCATCCTTGTCGAGGCGTCGGTAGGTGTGCGCCCCGAAATAGTCCCGCTGCGCCTGGGTCAGGTTGGCCGGCAATCGCTTGGTGCGATAGGCATCAAAGTAGGCCAGAGACGCCGCGAATGCGTGCACGGGAATGCCCATCCAGACGGCAGAAGTCACCAGGCGACGCAAGGCACCCTGCCGCGCCAGGATCTCATCGCGGAAGAGCGGATCCAGCATCAGGTTGGTGAGCTTGGGATTGTGATCGAACGCCGCGGCAATGTCATTGAGGAACCGTGCCCGGATGATGCACCCTCCGCGCCACACCCTCGCGATCTTGCCTAGATCCAAGTCATAGTCGTATTCGCCCGACGCGGCCCGTAAGAGGCTCATCCCCTGGGCATACGAGCAGATCTTGGCGGCATAAAGCGCGTCGCGCACATCCTCGATCATCTGGGTGCGATCGCCCTCAAACTTGGCCGTAGGTCCCGTCAGCACCTGGCTAGCCGCCACGCGCTCATCCTTGTAGGACGAGATGATGCGCGACTCGACAGCGGCGTTGATGGTGTGCGTCGGCGCGCCGAGATCGAGCGCATCCTGCGAGGTCCACTTGCCCGTACCCTTTTGCTTGGCCTCGTCGAGGATCACGTTCACCAACGGCTCGCCCGTATCCTCGTCGGCGCGCCCAAGGATATCCGCAGTGATCTCGATCAGATAGGACTGCAACTCACCCTCGTTCCACTCGGCAAAGACACCCGCCAGCTCTGGCGCGGGGATCCCTAGTCCACGGGCTAGGATGTCATAGGCCTCGGCGATGAGCTGCATATCGCCGTATTCGATCCCATTGTGCACCATCTTGACATAGTGGCCTGCGCCGCGCGGCCCCATGTAGGCGACGCAGGGTTCGCCCTCTGCCTTGGCTGCGATGGCCGTGAGGATCGGCTCGACCAAGCGATAGGCCTCAGGCTGGCCGCCAGGCATGATGGCCGGCCCCCAGAGAGCGCCCTCTTCGCCACCCGATACACCCGTCCCGATATAGTTGATACCATCCTCGGCCAAGGACGTGGCGCGCCGCTCTGTGTCTTTGAAGAATGAGTTGCCACCGTCGATGATGAGATCGCCCGGCCCAAGCAAGGGCCGAAGCTGCTCAATGACAGCGTCCACCGGATCCCCCGCCTTGACCATGAGCATGACGCGACGGGGACGATCCAGCGCGTCCACCAGCTCCTCGAGCGTCTCACAGCCGACGATCTCTTTGCCTTGAGCACGTTCCTCGACGAACTCGCGCATGCGCTCTGTTGTGCGGTTGTACACCGCCACCGAATACCCATTGCGCTCTATGTTAAGCACGAGATTCTGACCCATTACAGCCAGCCCGATCAGGCCTATATCATACTTCATGATTATGCCTCCCTTTCAGACTCTAGGCGGTAGAGCATCTCCCCAGCGCGCGGCACCACCAAGATCCCCTCATCCTCGCGCCCCTTCAGCTCGTCAAGATGGATAGAGACGGGATCGCGGTAGCCAAGGTTGACCTGCCGGCACGTCTCCTCCGGCACGCCCGTCGCGAGCACCACCTCGATCCGTGGCGACTCGACGCCGCCCTCGTAGGTGCCGGCCCCCTTTACATGCGTCGCGTGCGCCAGAACCCCCCACGGATAGCCCTTGTAGCGGTCCCAGTCCGCCAGGAAATAGTCGCGCACGTGGTAGCCGAACTCTTTGAGATACTTGCCGTGGACGTAAGAGATCTCGTCGATGTGAGGGGCGTAGATGATCACCTGGCCACCGTCGGCCACCACAGGCTCCATTTTGTACATGCCCTTGGCGCCCGTCCAGATGTCATCGTAGAGCGTGGGCATGACTGAGATGACCGTGTCGAATGGCTCGTCCACCCAGACGATGTTGACCCTGGCCGATAGCTCGGCAGCCGCTCGCTGGGACGCATAGAGATCGCCAAAATAGAGCCCCGCCAGATCGTGATGGCCATGCACCACCATGGAGAAACAAGAGATGGGCCGATCGATATAGCTGACGGCCTTGTCGATGGCCGCACGCACCGGCGTGTCCTCGCGCCCGATGATAGCCCTGGACGTCATCAGGGCACCCAGCCAGTGGGTAAAGTCGATGACCGCTTGGCCACTGATGCCGGGGAAGAAATACTTGCTACCGCCGGAAAAGCCCACGACCTCGTGCGGGAACACCGGCCCGACGACGACAAGATGGTCATAGTCCATGATGCGAGCGTTCACTTCGACGGGCACGTCTAGAGACAGCAGGCCCCCCGAAAGCTCGCGGGTTTCGTTCTCGGACAGCGTGCCCAACGTCAGCAGATTGCTCTTCCAATCATGATTGTAGAGACCGACGTCAGCATAGCGCTCGCGGCGCTCTTGAGCCGTGACGCCCAGATGCTTGTACAGGGCCTCCTCCCCCATGGGCAGATGCGTCCCCAGAGCGACGAGGAAATCAACGCGCTCAGCCACGCCCAACACTGCTTCCGTGATGGCACGAAAGCACAGCGGCAGGGGAGCACTCCGCGTCCCATCAGGGATGATGAACAGAAGCCGCTTCCCTGCAGGTTGGAGCTCGTCGAGCCCCTTTCTAAAGATCCTGCGGACCTCCGCCTCATCCAGCCAACGATCCGTACGGCCCACACCCATCACCATGTTGGTCACCTCTTCCAGGGCGGAACGCTGGGCAGGGCGGCCTCAAAGGATCCGATCAGCTCGTCCTCGTAGGCGCCTGCGTACGTGCCCGCAATGAACCGATCGAATGCCTCCTCATGGAAACGCTGCCAGCTCTCCTCCTCATGGCCAGGATTCACAGGGTAGAAGAACGCGCCGTTGTCGCGAGCGGCCTTCAGGTCGCCGGGCGCATCGCCGATCATGAGCTTCTGATCGTCGGCATAGCGGCCCTCCGAAGCCCAGCGGATATGCTCTGCCTTTTTGCCCATCTCCTGGCCGGCGATGACCTTCACCCAGCCGTCAATGTCGTGCTCCTGCCACTCGCGGACGAGGGCCTCGACCGGCGTTTGCGAGACGACGATGGCGTCGGCATGCTTGGTGATAGCTGTCAGACTCTCGCGCACGTACGGGAAGGGCGGCACCCCATGCACCATGTCGGCGATCGTCGCGTTGACGGCCTCGCTCCATGCAAGGGCCCGCTTGAGCTCTGGATCATTCGTCTCCTGAACGACCTTGCGGAGGGAGTCATTACTCAGCGGCCGGCCCGAGGCGATGAACGCGCGGATGGACGGCGCCTCTGGGATGTCTGCATGGCGACGCTGCACCTCGGGACGCTCACGCAGCAGGTCAAAGACCTTGATCAGCGCGGGCCACCGGTTCACGCCGCGCCAGGTGCTGTACAAGTTGACGAACTCGGCGGCTTCGCGCGCGTACTTGCTGACAGCCTGAAGCCCCCAGTGTTTGATGATATTGGGGGTGAAGCACTCTTTGTGCTTGATCTCCATCGTATCAAACACACAGCCGTCAGAGTCGATCCCCACAAAGAAAGGATGCTCCACGGCCATCTCCACCAACGGTCGGGCTGGTTCAGGTACGTTGGTCATGACGTACGATCCTCCTAGAAGCTGCGAGACGCCTCACACACCACTGTATGCCACAAAACCACCATCGACAGGAACTGTCACGCCATGCACGAATCCCGCCCCCGCCGACAAGAGCCAGATCACGGTCCCGAGGAGCTCCTCCGGATCGCCGAACCGTGCCATAGGCGTATGGTCGATGACCCGCTGGCCCCTCGCCGTGTATCCACCCGTCTCTGGATTCTCCAGCAGGAAGCGGTTCTGCTCTGTCAGGTAGAATCCCGGCGCGATGGCGTTGACGCGAATGCGCGGCGAATAGTTCTGTGCCATATGCACGGCCAGCCACTCGGTAAAGTTCCGAATAGCCGACTTGGCCGCCGAGTATGCGGGGATGTTGGTCAGCGGCAGGAACGAGTTCACCGATGCAATGTTCAGGATGACGCCTTCCTCGCGCTCCACCATATCCCGCGCAAAGACCTGCGTGGTCAGTAGGGCCGTCATCAGGTTCAGGTCAAACACCCACCGGAAGCCCTCCTCCGGAAGGTCGAAGAAAGGCAGCTCATCCGAGGTCGTAGCCTTGGGACTGTTCCCGCCGGCACCGTTGATCAGGGCATCCGCCGGACCATAGACAGACAGCACCCGCTCACGAGCTGCCTCGATGGAAGCCCGATCCAGGCAGTCACAACGCACTGCTAACGCGTCGCCACCCTTGTCCCTGATCTCATCAGCCACGGCCTGCGCGGCCTTCTCCGAGATGTCGAGCACAGCCACGCGCGCACCCGCCTTGGCGAGGCCACGGCTCATGACGCCGCACAGCACGCCGCCGCCCCCGGTGATAGCGATAACCTTCCCAGAGACGTCAAACCATGTATCAAGCTTTGCCACGATGCCTTCCTCCTAGATCCGCTTGCCCACCCTCACCGGCGAGTGAACTGTCACGCTGAGCCGCGTACAACCAGGTCCGCTCGCATCTGCACCGTTCCTGGTGCCACGCCAGGATCCTCAATCAGGCTGAGCAAGGTCAGCATCGCCCTTGCGCCTAGCTCGGCCTTGGGTTGCCGCATGGTCGTGAGCGACGGCCAGACATACGCCGCAAAGATCACATCGTCCCAGCCGACGACAGCACAGTCCTGGGGAACAGCGACCCCACTCCTGCGGCATGCCTCCAAAACGCCCAGGGCCACGAGATCGTTGTAGGCCAGCAGCGCCCTCGGCCTAGGCTGGCCCTGGAGCACCTCAAGGGCATGCTCAAGGCCGCCCTCGAAGGTGGGCGCGCAATAGACCAAGCTAGCGTCCGCCAGGCCTTCCTCCTCAGAAGCCCTCACGAACCCCTCGCGTCTCGCAGCTCCGCTACGCGATCCCGGCATACCGCAAAGAAAAGTGATCGGTGACCGCCCCTTGGACGCCAAATAGCGCACCGCTTCCACCGCAGCCGCCGTGTCGTCTACCATCACGCTGGCCACGCCGCCGGTCCGCCGGACCCGCCGGTTCACAAGAACCATAGGCCGCCACCGCGCTGCCGCCTCTGCAAGCTCGTCTTCATCCAGACGAGAGCTCACGAGCAACAGCCCATCCACTTGGTGTGAAGCCAAGGTTCGCAGCGCCTGCTGCTCGCGCTCGGGCTGCTCGTTGGTGTTCGACAGCACGACGCTATAGCCCTCGCCGTGCGCTACCTCGGACGCGCCCCGGGCCACCTCGGCAAAGAACGGGTTCGCGATATCCGGAACCACCAGCCCGATGGTCTGTGTCCGCTGGGTACGCAGGCCACGCGCCAGCCGGTTGGGCCAGTAGCCCATCTCCCGCGCGATCTCCAAGACGCGGGCGCGCGTGTCGGGGCTGATCTCACCCTTGTCGTTGATGGCACGCGAGACCGTCTGACGAGAGACGCCTGCACGTTCTGCCACATCACGGATGGTAACCCGTCGAACCATCGCCCTCGCCCAATCCCAGCCAAGATCGTTCACGTGATCGTTCACGGAATGGGTCACAAGAAAGCAACCACCACCTACACTCGGTTGTGTCACTTAGGCGTGATGGTAGCCCTTGACCAAGGTGACCGTGTTGCCCTCTGTGGCGTCCGCCCGAAACTCCAGACCGTCCACCAGGCTTCGCATGAGAAACAGCCCGTACCCGTGCTCTTGCGCCTGATCCAGATCGGGCGCAGGCACCGCCTCTGGGCTGAAGCTCTTGCCCCAGTCACGCACTTCGACCGTCACCCGGTCGCCGTCAGCCTTGAGCGTAATCTCCACCCGCCGGATCTCGGCCGGCATCCCAGCGGCGTACGCATGTTCGATGACGTTGGCCACAGCCTCATCGACGGCCAGTTCCAGGTTGTACCGGTCGTCCTCACCAAAGCCCGTCAGGGGTTCGCAGAAATGACGTACCACCGCCCCGATGAGCGCCAAGTGGCGTTCCTCGGCCGGTATTGCTACACGAATCAGACTATCAGACACCACCGAGACCTCCGCGGGGTCGTCCACTGAAATGGGCATGCCGGCGACAGCGCTAGATCGCACGCGCCCCCTAGGAATCAAAGCTGGCTTCGGCGGTTGCCGCGTCAGGCAGGATCTCGAATGCCTTGTCGAGCCTCGTGAGCTCAAAGATGATCCGCACGGGCGCTTGCAGGCCACAAAGCCGAACATCGCCGCCTTTTTGGCGGGCGGCCTTCATAGCACGCACCAAGGCGGCAATGCCCGAGCTATCCACAAAGCTGACATCCTCGAGGTCCACCACTAGGCGAGTCCTAGCGTCATCGAGTTCAGCCGCAAGAGCTTCGCGCAACTCGGGAGCGTGGAATGCGTCCAGACGCCCGGCCAGCGCCAACGTCACGACATCGTTCCCCTCTTGACGGGTGATCTCCATGCGGACAGCCCCTCCTCAGCATCGCCCTTTCCGCAGCCAACGCCATTCTAACATGGGCGCTAGGCCTCTGCAACCATCTAGCTGCACAGTGCGTCTATAGATCGTGCTCGCTGCGTTCGAGCACAGTACGTCGCAGATCGTCCGAAAGGTTGCGCCAGTACTCCGAATAGCCACCCACTCGCACGATCAGATCACCGTAGGCATCTGGATGCTCCATCGCCTCCTCAAGCGCCTCTTGATCCAGCACGTTCACCTGGAGCTGCATACCGCCGAGACGAAAGTAGGTTCGCAGGAGATCCCAGACGCGTTGGCGGTCTACGTCGTCAGAGAACAACCGAGGCGAGAGACGGAGATTCGTCACTAGGGTCCCCGGCGCAAGCTCTTGGGGCAAGCTTGCCACCGACCGAAGCATGGCCGTGGGACCACGCCGATCGCGACCCGCCACCGGACCGATGGCGTCGGCGATGGGCTCGCCGGCCCCGCGGCCATCCGGCGTTGCCATGACGCTGGCGCCCACATCCGCATAGGTGACAAACATGAGGCACGCTGGCAGGAACCTGCCCCCGCGCCACGGCCTGTGCCGGCCGACAGCGGCAAAGGTGTGCGCCGCCACATCACGGGCGATGCCATCGACGTGATTCTCGTCGTTGCCATAGGGCACCAGTTGCTGCGAGCGTCTCCTCAGGTCCGCATGGTCGCGCCAGTCATGGTCGAGTGCTTCCAGGAACTCCGCGCCAGTGACAACCTTCTCCTCAAAGACGAGTCGGCGTAGCACAGCTAGGCTATCCGCAACGTTGGCCAACCCGCCCACGTTGATGACGCTCCAGTTGTAACGCGCACCCCCGGCGTTGTACTCGCGGCCGACGTCCAGGCAGTCATCAATCAGCAGCGTGCGGATGGGCTGGGGTTGCCATTGCGCGTGCATCGCCTGGGCCTTGTTCACGGCGTCGGCCATACAGCCCGCATGCTCGTTCAACGCCCCCACAAAGGCCGCGAACAGCTCCTCGTAGGAGTAAGCAGTCGGCAGCCCGCCACGGAGGACACCGGCCAGGATCGCTGGAAGGTTCAAGCCAGCATCCAGCGATCCCACATTGGACTTGCCATGCACCATAAGCTCGGTGCAGCCGCCAAAGGCGAAATCGCCGCGGTCCTGCGGACGCAGCCCCAGACTCAGATCCTGCATGGCACGTCGGTAGGCGCCGTCGTCATAGAGGGCCGGCAGCCCATTGCCGCTGGCCAGAGAGTCCAGAGCTGCCTCTACGGCCGGGCGGGGCAAGTCATCGGTCACCCGAAGCGCCAGGTTCGGACGTCGCAGGCCTACTCCGGCACGCAAGCTGGTCTCCGTCAGAGCGTTGGCGGCGCTTGACCCATCGGCGAGCGTGCCACCGAGAGCTACGTTCCAACCATCGTTGGCATCGACGTTGCGCCAAAGCGCCCGTACCAGCGAGATGCCTTCATCCCTGTCGAGACGGCCCGCGGACAGATCCGCCTCGTAGAGCGGCCCGAGGTCCTGGTCAAAGCGCCCCAGGCTGTCGCAGCCATCGATATAGTAGAGCCAGTTGATAGCAACCAGCCCCTCGTAAAAGGTTCGTGCCGGCTTCCAGGGAACGCGTTCCAGAGCCTTCATCAGACGATCTCGCGCGTCCATCGAGGCGCCGTCGCCCGGCACGCAGGCTCGTAGATGCGCCAAGGAGCGCTTGTGAGCTGTGCGTAGGCCCCCAAGCAGGGTCGCCATGGCGCGGTAGAAAGGCCGTGTCTCAGGCGTGGCCGCGTCAAGATGCCTTGCCAGCCGCTCGTCATAGGCTTCCAGTCCCTCGCGCACCACTCGCCCGTAGTTGAGGATGCTATGGGTGTAGTTGGCGCCGCCCACGCGGTAGGCTGGGGGTATCGCCATCCATGGCTGAGGGTAGTCGCCCCATTCGTCTAGGAGCCGAGCATACACACGCCGCCGTGATGGATCACCTCGGCTGGCAAGGTCGGTCAGGCGTCCGTGATCGACCTGAACCGACGAATAGTGGAAAGAGACAGCGCCTCCCTGCTGGTACCAGGAGTAGCGCCCTGCAGGATAGAGCGGGCCGCCATCCCAGACGCAGAGCTGCGCTTGACCCCACTGGCTAGCTAGCGCATCGGTCATACGCGTCAACGGATCCGCACCAGGACGTGCGAGAAAGCCCACTGCCGTATGCTCGCCGAGAGCGTTCAGCTTGGCAAGGAACGCGATACGATCATCGTTCGGCATCATCTCAGAGCCCCTGATGCTCAGTGCGCAAGATGATCTCCTCCTGCATCTGCGGCGAGAGCCCCACGAAGTAGTCGCTGTAGCCCCCAATCCGCACGACCAAGTCCCTATGAGCCTCGGGGTGCTCGCGCGCGGCCTTGAGCGTGTCGGTGTCCACCACGTTCACTTGGATCTCTAGTCCGCCGCGCCGCAGATAAGTCTCCACCAGCGACCGCAGCCCCTGGTAGAAGTCCTCGGGCTGCTGCGACCGAGTAAAGCGCACGTTGACGGCGATCCCGCCAAGCATCGGCGCATGGTCCCATTTGGTGGAAGACAGCACAGCCGCCGTGGGCCCCTGACGCTCGCGCCCCTGGGCCGGCCCCGAGCCATCGCCCAGGGCCTGACCGGCGTGGCGACCGTCGGCCGATGCCGCCGTGACTCGTCCCAGTCGCTCATGCATGATCCAGCAGAAGAATCCGGGATGGTACGTTCCGCCGA
>CAYOBT010000046.1:0-11198 GCA_964402205.1 uncultured Anaerolineales bacterium | reverse complement strand
AACGCGAACCACAGGTTGATAGCTCGAGCCATGGTACCAGCTACACTCCCCTGTACGATCCCGGGCCCATTGTGGGCACCACAACACTTTCGCCCTCCGCGAGCCCCTCAACGATCTCCACCCTGACACCATCGCTCACACCCGTGCGGACGATACGTCGCTCCACGTCCTCGCCATCCTCAACGAACACAAAGCTCCCCTCCGGACCCCTCTGGATCGCGTGTGCGGGCACGTACAGCACGTCAGTCGCCACGCCAACCGGAATGGAGATCCGCGCGCCCATGCCAATGCGCATGCCAGGGGGAGCGTCCTCAAGGGACACGGGCACCTGGAACCACGTAACGCCGTCCTGGTAGGTGCCGTACCGTGGCAGGGCCCCAAGCCGAGCCTCGATGCGCCCTGCCTCACCAAAGGCCTCCAGCACAACGTCCACCGCCATGCCATCTTCCAGTGACCCGATGTCCAGCTCACTGACCTGACCTATGGCATGCAGCGACGACGTATCCGCCACGGTCACCATGATGTCGCCCCGCGTAGCCATCGCCCCCTCGACTGCCTTGACCTCTAGAACGGTCCCCCCAAAGGGGGCCACCAACTCGGCGTCGGCCAGGGCCAGCTCCGCTGCGGCTAGATCGCCTTCAGCCTTGAGCAAGTCTGCCTCAGCCTTGGCAACCTCGATGGCATCCTCCGCCGACGTGTCGCCTTCCAGTGCCACCTCGGACTCTAGCACCTTGGCCTCGGCCAGCGCCACTTGCGCGACGAGCTTCTGCCGACGAACGTCGTCCTCGCCCAGCGCGATGGCGCGATCCAATGTGCGCAGAGCCCGCTCGGCCTCGATGACGGCCTGTTCCGCGGCCCGGAGCTCCATCTCGTGGCCAAGGCGGGCCACCTCGAGATCCTGCTGACGCGCCAGCATCTCGTTGCGGAGCAACCATTCCTTGTCCCGATCCTGCTCGGAAGGATTCTCGATCAACACATAGGGCCCATGCTCGACCTCAGCGATGTTGTAGAGCCACTCAAGGCGAGCGATGCGCTCCTCGTACTCGGCATCGTTCCGCAGGCTCTCCAGTCGCTGACGTGCCACGTTCAGATCGTCCAGCGCCTCCTGCCGCGACTCTGCCGCGCCCCCTCCGCCCCTGTCAAAGGCCTTCAGCTCCCCCTCTGCCTGCTCAAGCTCAACCCGCGCCTCATCCAAAGCCAACTCCAGCTCAAGCCGACGAACGGGGCTCTCCTCCTCGGAAAGCGCCTCCAGCGCCGACTTGGCCTCGTCTCGCTCTGCAGTCAGCAGCGCTACCTCTCGCGACAAAGCCTCGCGATCCAGGGCAACCAGCAGATCGCCCGCTGCCACCTCCATGCCCTCCTCGACGGCGACAAGCGCGATCTCTCCCTCGGCCTCCGAGAACCAAAGAGACCTTTGCCGGGCCGGGTTGACAGATCCGTACACCGTCACGGCTTCTGTCACGTCACCACGCTGGACGATCACCCGCTCGGATCCGCTCGTGGGCACCATTGGGCCGCCAAACTGGGGCAGCAGGCTCTCCTTGACACGCGGGAACGCCCACCAACCAGCAGCCACAACTAGCACCACGAGAACCAAGCACCCACAGCCAGCCGCGCGGCCCGATGTCACAAGACGCCTACGTTTGGCTCGCTTTGCCATTCCGTACCCTCGCTCTCCACACCGTCCCCACTCCTCGCTATCCCTGGCCCTGCTCCATGCCAGGACTCTGCAAGGGTATGCGTACCACGGCACCCTCATCCAAACCGTGCACGACCTCGACCATCAAGCCATCGCTCATGCCAAGTAGCACCTCGCGCTCCACCCAGCCAGACTCGCCATCACGCACCATCAGGGTCGTCCGTCCGGCGTTGTCGCGCTGAACGGCCGTCGCGGGAACGACCAGAACGTCGTCCTGCTCCCCAACATCAACCCAGAGATTGGCCGTCATGCCCGGTAGCACCTCGACGTCGACGTCTTCCAGACGCGCCACGACCTCGAACATCGCCATCCCGTCCAGCGTCTGCGCACGCGAGGCCACGGAGACGAGCTCCCCCGCGTACATGGTGAGAGGAGCGGTAGCAAAGCTAACCCGGGCACTCTGTTCAGGCTCCAGCAGGACGACGTCCTGCTCACTGACCCGCGCGGTGATGTGGAGCTCGCTGACGTCGGCAACATAGGCGATGCTCGTCGAGGCCGAGACCCAGTCGCCAGGCGCCACAAATAACGAGAGTACGGCTCCATCGATGGGGCTGACCAGCGTGGCTGCCTCGACGCTCGCTTGCACATCCTCTACCTTGGCCAGCGCCGCGTCATAGCCGTTGCTGGCACGCTCAAGGGCGTCGGGATCGGGGCCCTGTTGGAGCGCCGCCAACTCGTCCTGAGCCGCTGTTAGCTTCTCGCGGGCTCGTTCGTACACCAGCTGGCGCTCAGCTGTAGGATCGAGGGACCCGTTCTGCGCCCGCTCAAGCTCGGCACGCGACTCTTCCAGGGCGTCCTCAGCCTCGGCGACAGCTTTCCTTCTCTCGAGCAGCGTCGCCTCCCGCGACGCCTTCGCACGAGCGAGCTTGCTGGATACCTGCGTCAGGCTTTCCTCGATCTCCACGCGCTCCTCTTTGTCCTGTAGATCGCGCAGAGCTCTCTGGAAGAAAGCCTGTTCATACTCCAGCCTTCGTATGTCAGGCTGACCCGCTTGGATCTCCTCGAGCACAAGCTGATCGCGTGCGCGCTGGAGCGTGTACGCAGCATCGGCCACCTCGCTCTCTAGCTCTGCCAGGGGCGCCTCCTTGGCCAACTCCCATGCCAACTCGGCCTCTGCCAGCTCTGCTTCAGCTTGGACAACAGCGGCCTCCGCTGCGGTCAGCTCGGCCTCGTCGGCTACCTTCTGGGCCAACGCCAGTTCGGCCTCGGCCACCCGCAGATCAGCCTCGGCCTCGAGCAATAGACCGTCTAGCTCCTCTGTATCGAGACGCACCAGCGGCTGGCCCTCCGCCACGTGATCGCCCTCATGGACGAGCACCTCGGTCACTCGACCACCAACCGTCCCAAATGCCAGCGTCCGTGACGCCAACGGCTCCACCTGACCCACGGCCCGCACGCTCACAGCGATCCGATCGCGCTCGGCCGTCGCCGTAGCATAGAACCCGTCATCGACAGAGGCACCATCGCTGTTGGGCTGACACCCTGCCACAGCCATGAGACATGCCCCCAAGAGAAGCCCAGCCAGAACCCGCCTCATTGATCCTGCTCCTCGCAACGCACTCGCAGCCTTTACGCGGGAGAACACCATCATCCTAGACGCCGGGCGGATCATCGAGGTTCCGCCTGCGCACCTATTTGCCGCACCGCTGGAGCCCCTAGGCCCCGCTTGCCCACTCGCCGATACTAGCGTACAATCATGCTCAAGCAAAATGGATACAGAATCTCCTCACTCGGCTCGCGCCGGCGAGCGTGTGCTCATCATCACAGGTGATGGTAAGCGTTACCTCGTGCGGCTGCAGCCTGGCGTCCAACTCCACACACATCTCGGCATCATTGCTCACGATGACCTTATCGGGCGAGGCCTCGGTCGCGAGGTACAGTCACACTTGGGTCATCGGTTCGTCGTCGTGCGCCCCTCAATCCACGATCTCCTCATGCGCGTCAAGCGCCGATCGCAGATCATCTACCCCAAAGAGATCGGGATGATCCTGCTCAAGCTGGATCTCTCCGACGGCCGACGTGTGGTCGAAGCGGGCACAGGTAGCGGCGCATTGACCACAGCCATGGCATGGGCCGTTCAGCCCAGGGGCCACGTGTACTCGTTCGATATCCGTGACGACATGCTAGCGGCCGCGCGGCAGAATCTCCAGGCGAACGAGCTGGCACCCTACGTCACCCTGGAGCAAGCCGACGCTACCCAGCCTCTGCCTGTCACCGACGCGGACGCCATCTTTCTCGACGTCCGCGAGCCGCAGGATTGCCTCCAGAGCGCTTGCGATGTACTTGCTCCTGGCGGATTCTTTGGGTCGCTCGTGCCCACCACTAACCAGGTGTCTGTCCTTCTCGGCGGCATGGCCCGCTATCCCTTGACCGACATCGAGGTCCTGGAAATCATGCTGCGAGGCTACAAGCCTGTGCCAGGACGACTGCGCCCCAAGGACCGGATGGTTGCGCATACGGGATATCTCATCTTTGCACGAAAGATCAGTCCCCTATTGGAGGAGGCGAAAGCCGAGGAGTCTTCCAAACCCCACTAGATCGGCCGTGAACGCATACTACTGGTACCAAGCCTAGAAGGAGGCCCCTGCTTACCATGGCAGCGAAACTGCGTCGCGTTGTGCTGGATGTTCTAAAACCTCACGATCCGTCCATCGTTGAGGTCTCGCAGCGATTGGCCGAGCTTGATGGTGTGGACGGCGTCAACATCAACATCTACGAAGTCGACCGCAAGGTCGAGAACGCCAAGATCACCATCGAGGGAAGCGATCTCGATTTTGGCATCATCGTCGAGTGCGTGGAAGACGCCGGCGGCACGATTCACTCCATTGACGAAGCCGTGGCTGGACAGGAGATCATCGCCACGTCGCCGACGCTTCAGGACAACGGCTAGGACGTCTCGTGCGCTCAGGTAGCGTCACCAGCCAGCATGATCCCGCGTCTTGTGTAGAGCGCATCGTCAGTGTCCACGTCCACACGACACACTCGGACGGCACTGGCAGCCATGCCGACATTGCTCGGCACGCTCGCGCGGCTCGCGTCGACGTGGTGCTATGCGCCGATCACAACACGTGGCCCAAGGATGAGGAGAGATGGCGGCAAGGGACGCTCATCCTCATCGGCGAGGAAGTCCATGCCCCGTCCAGGCCTCTGGAAAACCACCTCCTCATCTTTGGCGCCGACGCATCCATGGCCCCCTACGCCGAGGATACACAGGGGCTTTTCGATGCCGTTCGGGATCATGGCGGCCTTGCCTTCCTGGCCCATCCCTACGAACACTCGGGCGCCTATGCAGACGAGCCCGAGATCAACTGGACGCGCTGGGATGCCCAAGGCTACGCGGGCATCGAGCTCTGGAACTATATGTCCGAGTTCAAATCATATGCGCGCACGCTAGCCAGCACGCTGGCGGCCATCCTTGCACCGCGCCGCTACATCAGGGGTCCCTATCCCCAGACCCTTCACCGTTGGCAGCACCTCCTCGCGGACCAAGCCGTTGTCGCCATCGCCGGATCCGATGCGCACGCTGGACGATACGGCTGGGGTCCGCTCCGGATCACCGTGCTACCCTACCGCCATCTCTTCCGGGCCCTCAACACACACCTGCTCCTCGCCGACGATTGGTCAGGGGACGCCGCCAAGGACGCCGGTCTCGTCTATGCGGGGCTACGCGCCGGCAGGGCTTTCCTTGGCTACGATGGGTTGGCGCCTACAACAGGTTTTCTCTTCGAGGCCCACAGGCGGGACCGCGCCGTGACGATGGGCGACATGCTCACTCTGCGCGACCGTGTGTGGTTGCGAGCCCAAACGCCCGCCAAGGCCCTGATTAGGCTCTATCGCAACGGGCATCTCCTGGCGCAGACAAGGGGTAGGCAGCTCAGTGTGGCCGTTCGGCAGCCAGGACGCTACCACATCGAGGCGTACCGCCGGCTGGCGGGCATCCGGCGCCACTGGATCATCGCCAACCCCATCCACGTCACCTCATCCTCTCCAGAGGCCGCCTTGGGCAGCCCCGCCTGATTGGCTTCGTCTCTCGACTGCACCTATAATAGTCTTCTGCGAATCGAACCAGTTGCAGAAGGATTCCCATGCCGGAATTCCGTCTAACCTCTGGCTTCCAACCAACGGGCGATCAACCACAGGCCATCGCGTCTCTCACAGAGGGCGTTCGGCGGGGCGATCGCTATCAGACCCTGCTGGGCGTCACGGGCTCGGGCAAGACGTTCGTCATGGCCAACCTCATTGAGAAGCTGCAAAAGCCCACGCTAGTCATTGCTCACAACAAGACGCTGGCCGCACAGCTCTACACCGAGTTCATCGACTTTTTTCCAGACAACGCGGTCGAGTACTTTGTGAGCTACTATGACTACTACCAGCCCGAGGCCTACATCCCGCGATCTGACACCTATATCGAGAAGGACGCACAGATCAACGACGAGATTGACCGGCTGCGGCTTTCGGCGACGTCGTCGCTGTTCAGCAGACGGGACGTCATCATCGTCGCGTCCGTCTCTTGCATCTATGGCTTGGGCGACCCTGAAGAGTACAACCGGGTTGCCATCACCATCGAAAGCGGTCAGGTTCGGGATCGCGACGCGTTGCTGCGCCGTCTGGTCGGCAGCTTCTACGAGCGTAATGACGCGGTCATCGCGCCCGGGCGTTTCCGCGTTCGGGGCGATACGGTGGAGGTGATGCCCGCCTATCGCGACACGGCCTATCGGATCTCGTTCTGGGGCGATGAGATCGAGCGCATCGCCGAGGTGAACACGATGACGGGCGAGGTGCTCTCCGAGCCTCACAGTATCGATATCTACCCAGCCAAGCATTTTATCACGCCCCAAGACAAGCTCGCCACGGCGCTAGAGGACATCGAGGCCGAGCTCGTCCAGCGTCTCGCTGAGCTGCGACGCGAGGACCAGCTGCTGGAAGCGCAACGGCTGGAGCAGCGCACCCGCTATGATATGGAGATGCTCCGGGAGATTGGCTACTGCAGCGGCATCGAGAACTACTCCCGGCACCTATCGCAGCGCCAACCCGGCGAGCCCCCTTGGACACTGATGGACTACTATCCTGATGACTTTATGCTGTTCATCGACGAGTCCCACATGACGGTGCCACAGATTCGTGGAATGTACCACGGCGATCGATCGCGCAAGCAGGTCCTGGTCGACTTTGGCTTTCGGCTGCCCTCTGCCATGGATAACCGACCTCTCACCTGGGAGGAATTCGAAGCGCACGTCAACCAGTGCGTCTTTGTTTCTGCGACGCCGGCCGAGTACGAGCGCACCATCAGCACACAAGTCGTGGAGCAGGTCGTGCGCCCGACCGGGCTTGTGGACCCAGAGGTCGTCGTGAGGCCCACTGAGGGACAAATCGACGATCTCATCGCAGAGCTGCATCGCCGCATTCAGCGCGGAGAACGCGCCCTCGTCACAACCCTCACCAAACGTATGGCCGAGGACCTCTCCGACTATCTCCGCGAGGCCGGGCTTAGCGTGCACTATTTGCACAGCGAGATCGACACCCTCGAGCGCGTCGATATTCTTCAGGACTTACGGGCCGGCGAGTACGACGTTGTGGTCGGCGTGAACCTGCTTCGCGAGGGACTTGACCTACCAGAAGTATCGCTCGTCGCCATCCTTGACGCAGACAAGGAAGGATTCTTGCGATCGAGCACGTCGCTCGTGCAGACCATCGGGCGCGCCGCGAGACACGTCAACGGCCAGGTGATCATGTACGCCGACGAGGTCACCGATTCGATGCGAACGGCCATCGACGAGACGAACCGCCGACGCGACATCCAGATGGCCTACAACCGCGAGCACCGGATCACTCCGAGCTCGATCATCAAAGAGATCCGTGATCTCACGCGCTCGCTACGAAGGGCCGCGGAGCGTGAAGAGACCTATCGGGCCACGCCTACCCAGATCCCCGCATCTGAGGCAGACCATCTCATCGATGAGCTGACCAGTCGCATGCAAGAGGCCGCCCGCAACCTGGAGTTTGAGAGAGCAGCTCTCTTGCGCGACCAGATCCTGGACCTCCGCAAGATGATCCAGGCACAGGACGACCGACCTGAGTGGGAGCGATTCCGTAGCTATGAGCGACAACGCTAGCCCAGGGCTCCCATCGTACGCGAGGCTGGCCGCCAGCGGCGAGCTCAAGGTCCGCGCTGCGGAGGCACATCGGCGACTGGCCCACTGCGACCTGTGCCCCCGGAACTGTGGCGCCAATCGGCTGGAGGGCGAGATGGGCTTCTGCCGTGCCGGCGCCCTTCCGCGCGTCGCCAGCTGGAATGCCCATCACGGCGAAGAACCGCCCATCAGCGGGCGCTCGGGCTCTGGCACCATCTTTTTCTCGAGCTGCACGGGCCGTTGTCTCTTCTGCCAGAACTATCCCATCAGCCAGCTTGGAAACGGGCAGACCATCACCGACGATCGCCTAGCGGCCATGATGCTTGATCTGCAGCGCATGGGCTGCCACAACATCAACCTCGTGACGCCCACCCACTATGTGCCACAGATTCTCCGTGCGGTCGAACGCGCTGCAGCCAAAGGCCTGCGCATCCCCTTGGTTTACAACACCAGCGGCTATGACCGAGTGGATACGCTAGAGCTCCTCGATGGCGTTATCGACATCTACCTGCCCGACGCCAAGTATGCCGATGACGCTGTCGCACGGGAGCTCTCTGGCTTTGACGGGTACGTAGAGGCCAACCGCGCCGCACTGCGTGAGATGCGTCATCAGGTAGGCAGTGCCCTGCTCCTTGATGGCCAAGACATCGCCACCCGAGGCATGGTCATCCGCCACTTGGTGTTGCCGGACGGGCTGTCCCAGACCAGAGAGGTGCTCGCCTGGATCGCTCGCGAACTGGGCACAGAAAGCTTTGTCAGCCTGATGGCGCAGTACTTTCCTGCCTACAAGGCCTCAGAGCATCCGCCGCTGGACCGTCGCATATCTCGCGCCGAGTACCGCGATGCCCTGCATGCCTTGGAAGAGTACGGCCTAGACAACGGGTGGCGGCAGCACTACACGCCCTGGTGATCGCCCTACGCACCTTACTCTCGCCTTGCCGTCCACAACTTGGTGAGCCTCCAAGACTTGCGTGTCGTCCCGCTGCGTCAACTTGCCTCGCATGGCGCTAATGGTATACTGATAGATTGAGTCCTTGGCGGCGCAGCAATCCCCCACAAGGTGAGCATGACAACAAGTACGCTCTCGATTCGCGGGGCACGCGAGCACAACCTCAAGAACATCGATGTGGACATCCCGCGGGACAAGCTGGTTGTTATCACCGGCATCTCGGGGTCTGGCAAGTCGTCGCTGGCATTCGATACCATCTATGCCGAGGGGCAGCGCCGCTATGTGGAATCCCTCTCGGCCTATGCGCGCCAGTTCCTGGGGCAGATGGACAAGCCGGACGTTGACCGCATCGACGGACTATCGCCGGCCATTTCCATCGACCAGAAAGGCACCAACCGTAGCCCCCGCTCTACCGTTGGCACCGTCACCGAGATCTATGACTACCTGCGATTGCTCTATGCGCGGATCGGTGAGCCCCATTGCCCCCAATGCGGCCGACCGATCCAGCAGCAAACGGTCCAGCAGATGGTCGACGCGATCCAATCCTACCCCGATGGCACACGTCTCATGGTGATGGGTCCTCTCGTGGGCGATCGCAAGGGCGAGCACAAGCGGCTTCTTGCGGACCTTTCCAAGCAGGGATTTGTCCGCGCCCGTGTCGACGGTGAGGTCATGGAGCTCGACCAGGAGATCTCCCTCGATCGCTATGTCATGCACACCATCGAAGCCGTGGTGGATCGCCTAGTCGTGCATGACTATGGACCCGAAGAGAGCGAACGGGCCGATGCCTTTCGCAGCCGCCTTGCAGGATCGCTAGAGACCGCCCTCAAGCTGGGAGATGGCATTGCCATCATGCACGTCGTGGACGGTAGAGACCACCTCTTTTCCGAGCACTATGCTTGCCCGATCTGCGGCATCAGCCTACCCGAGCTGGAACCGCGATCCTTCTCCTTCAACAGCCCCCATGGGGCCTGTCCAACCTGCACCGGCCTGGGCACCCAACGCGAACTCGATCCCGAGCTGATCGTCCCCGACGCTTCGCTCTCGCTGAACGAGGGCGCTATCAAGCCGTGGGCCAAGTCAGCCAAGTCCGATAGCTACTACCACCAGATGCTCCGTGCTCTGGCCAAGCACTATGGCTTTCCGATGGAAACGCCCTGGCGCGAACTCACGCCGGAGCAGCGCGACCTCGTCCTGCGTGGTAGCGGCAGCGAGGCCATCATGGTGGACTACCGTAACCACCAAGGACGTACCCGTCGCTATCAGACCACGTTTGAGGGAGTGATCCCCAACCTAGAGCGTCGCTATCAGGAGACGTCTTCGGACCACGTCCGGCGCGGCATCGAGCACTATATGACGGCACATCCTTGTCCAGCCTGCAATGGCCGCCGTCTCAAGCCCGAGGCCCTGGCCGTCACCGTACGGGGGCTGGCGATCGATGAGCTAACGGACATGCCCATCGGGGCGACGCACCGCTTTGTCGATACGCTTGCCGAGGAGATCGAGGGCCGAGACCGTGCCATCGCTCGACCGATCGTCAAGGAGCTGCTCGCAAGGCTGAGGTTCCTGGAGGATGTGGGGCTCGACTATCTCACGCTATCACGAGCAGCCGCCAGCTTGTCCGGCGGCGAGGCCCAGCGCATCCGCTTGGCCACCCAGATCGGCTCGCAGCTCATGGGCGTCCTCTATATCCTGGACGAACCCAGCATCGGACTCCACCAGCGGGATAATCAGCGGCTCCTGGATACCCTCAGTGGACTGCGCGATCTCGGCAATACTGTCCTTGTGGTAGAGCATGACGAGAGCACCATCTGCGCCGCCGACTTTATCGTGGATCTCGGGCCCGGCGCGGGAGAGCATGGCGGGAGGGTCGTTTTTGCGGGCCCTGCCGAGGAGATCACATCGTGTCCAGAATCGATCACGGGACGTTTCCTATCGGGCGCTGAAGGCGTCCCTCTGCCCACAGAACGTCGCAATGGCAATGGTGGAGCCATCGAGGTGCTCGGCGCGCGAGAGCACAACCTCAAGAACATCGACGTCCGCATACCGCTTGGCAAGTTCGTCGTCATCACGGGAGTCTCGGGCTCTGGCAAGAGCACGCTGTTGGTGGACATTGTGTACCAGCGGCTGGCCCAGATTCTGCACCGGGCCAACCTGCGGCCCGGCAAGCACGACGAGATCCGAGGCATCGATCAACTGGACAAGGTCATTGACATCGACCAGTCTCCCATCGGAAGAACACCGCGGTCGAACCCAGCCACCTATACGGGCGTCTTCACCCACATTCGAAACCTGTTCGCTCAGGTCAGCGAGGCCAAGGTCAGAGGATACAAGCCCGGCAGGTTCTCGTTCAACGTCAAAGGGGGGCGCTGCGAGGCGTGCCGCGGCGACGGCATCATCAAGATCGAGATGCAGTTCC
>CAYOBT010000045.1:0-11198 GCA_964402205.1 uncultured Anaerolineales bacterium | reverse complement strand
GCAGAATGGATGGCATCGCCCGAGCGAGCAGCGTCTTGCCGGTGCCGGGTGGCCCCATCATCAGGACGCAGTGCCCGCCGGCGGCCGCAATCTCCAGGGCTCGCTTGGCGTGCTCTTGGCCTCGGACCTCTGAAAAGTCGGTGCCACCTGGCGGCAGCTCATCCGAATCCAGCGGGTTCGACTGGTGCACAAAGGGCTCGATCGGCATGAGGTTGCCCAAGTGCATTGCGAGGCGGCCCAGACTCTCGACTGGGATAACAGTGATGTCGGGGATCAGGGCAGCTTCAGGCGCATCGCAGGCCGGTACGTAGAGCGTCTCGATGCCCTGTTCTCGCGCTGAGGACGCCATGGACACCATCCCGTCAACGTGGCGCAGAGAGCCATCCAAGGATAGCTCGCCGATGAACATGCTCTTGTCATAGTCGATGGGAATCTGGTTCGTTCCCCCCAGAATGCCGACGGCAATGGGCAGGTCGTAAGATGGGCCCTCTTTGCGAAGATCGGCGGGTGCCAAGTTGATGGTAACGTGTCTCATCGGGAAGGAAAGCTGGCTGTTGCTGATGGCAGAGCGCACGCGTTGGCGCGATTCCTGGACCGCAGCATCCGGGAGGCCGACAATGTCGATCCGACCTACTTGCCCCGCGTGCACGTCCACCTCTACGTCTACCAGAACGCCTTCAAGACCTACCAGGGCACAGCTCGTGATGGTTGCTAGCATGATGGGATGGCCTTTCATGGTCTATACCCGAGTGTAGCACAGTCGGAGGGTTGGGGGCAAGCTCGGTTTGCCACGACTGGCAGGACATCGTATCATCGTCAGCGAGATGCGAGAGATGGATGCACGGTCACTTGTGCCCGGGGAGGATGGCATGAGCATGACATCAAGGGAGATCGCTCAACGCACCCTCGAGTTCACTGGCCCAGAGCGTGTGGCGGGCACCATGCCTGCGCCCTATTGGCATGATCTGGTCCATTGCTCCTATGCTTATGACAGTGGGCACCCGGGCTGGCATACCGTCAACGGCACGCGCCAAGAGTATGTGGACGAGTGGGGCAACACATGGGCCCGCGTGGATGCTACCAGCAAGGGCGAGGTAGCGCGGGGCGTGTTGCAGCGCTGGGAAGAGCTGGATCGCCTAGAGCTACCCGATCTTGCGAATCCCGCTCACTATGCCGAGGCTCGCCGTCTCTGCCAGGATCCAGGCGAAACGCGCTTTCGCCTGGGCGGGTTGCCAGGGTTTCCCTTTAACATCGCGCGCAAGATGAGACGCCTGGACCAGTTCCTAATGGACTTGCTCCTGGAGCCAGAGCGCGTGGCCGAGCTCCTGCGACGCATTGAGGACTTGCTGGCGGGGATGATCGCCGCATATGGCGAGGCCGGCATGGATGGGATCATGTTCTGCGAGGATTGGGGGACCCAGACGGGTCTGATGATCCGACCTGATGCTTGGCGACGGGTGTTCTGCCCCGGCTTTGAGCGGCTTTGCGCCGTGGCTCGTGCGCACGATCTCAAGGTCATCATGCACAGCTGCGGCAAGATCACGGACATCATCCCCGATCTGATCGGCGCTGGCATCGATGCGCTCCAGTTCGACCAGCCTTGCCTACATGGCATCGACGTCCTGTCGCAGTGGCATGGCCAGGTGACCTTCTGGTGCCCCGTGGATATCCAAAAGACGCTGCAGACGCAGGATGAGGCCCAGATCGTTGGCGATGCGCGTAGGATGATCGAGGAGCTAGGTGGGCCAGAGGGCGGGTTCGTCGCGGGATACTATGGAGACAATGCTTCGATAGGCCTAGATCCGTATTGGCAAGATGTGGCGTGCCGTGCCTTTTCCGAGTTTGGCAACTATGCAGAGATAGAGGTTTAGCGATAGGAGCGGCATCGGAATGGGTGATCGTCAGCCCGTGGCTTTGGTGCGGTGCGATTCGTACAACATGGCTGTGGTGGAGGCGGCGCTCGCGCGCGGTCTGGAGCAGCTTGGCGGGATGGAAGCGTTCATATCGGCGGGCCAGCGCGTGGTGCTCAAGCCGAACCTGGTGCGCGCGATGGATCCCGACCAGGCAGCCACAACGCATCCGGCTCTGGTCGCGGCCGTGATCCGTGCCGTGCGCGCCGTCGGCGCAGAGGCGATTGTCGTGGATTCGCCCGGTGGCCCCTTTACCCCAGGACTACTCAAGTCGTTGTACCGCAAGACGGGCATGGATTGGGCGGTGCGTGAGGCTGCCGGTGCGCTGAATCTGGATGTGGAGACGACGCAAGTGCCTGTGGAGGATGGTCAGGCTCTCTACCGCATCGATATGGTCAAGGTCGTGGCAGAGGCCGATGCCATCATCAACTTGCCAAAGCTCAAGACGCACAACCTCACGGGGCTAACCCTAGCGGTGAAGAATCTCTTCGGCGTGGTGCCAGGTACGCTCAAGATCGCCTACCACGGCAAGATGCAAGAGACGGACCGATTCTCTCAGGGGATGCTGGATATTCTGAGCTGCACCCGGCCCGTGCTAAACATCATGGACGCCGTGATTGGCATGGAGGGCAACGGTCCTTCAGGCGGGGACCCACGGGAAATCGATGCGTTGATCCTGAGCCCGGATGCCTTGGCTGTGGATGTAGTCGCGGCTTCGCTGGTCGGCTTGGACCCTGTCGAGGTGTCCACCACTGCTGCCGGTGTGCGCAGGGGCTGGACGACGGGGCGCCTGGAGGACATCGATCTTTGTGGCGATGCGTTGGAATCCCTTCGCGTAGAGGGGTTCCAGCAAGGCGCGAACCTGAGCTTTGACCCCGGCCTCTTGCCCGGGTTCCTGCGACAGTTGCTGCCGAAACGCGATGCCGATGAGGAGGCACGCGGGCGCGTGCGCTCCTGGAGCAGTCGCTGGCTTACCACCCAGCTGCTTGCCTATCCTGAGGCCGGCGACAAGTGCACCGGATGCGGCTACTGCGTACGCAACTGCCCCGTGGAGGCCATCACCATCGAGGATGGTCGGGCCAAGATGGATCTGCGCCGCTGCATCCGGTGCTATTGCTGCCACGAGCTCTGCCCCGAGCTGGCTGTGGAGCTCAGACGCCCCTGGCTCGCACGCGTGCTCGGTAGGAGCTAGGCTCAGGCGCCAGGCTCGATCAGGATCTTGCACGCGTCCGTCGCTTGGTGAGCTAGCTCCAACCCCGCTGCCAGCTTGTCCAGGGGCAGCACGTGGGTCACCGGGGTCTCAAGGTCGATCTCCCCTGAGGCAGCAATGGCAATGGCCACCGCCACATCATCCTCGCGGTATACCCGGATAGGCGTCAAGGTGATCTCGCCAAAGAGCAGGCGAGTGATATCGACGGTGGGAGGTGTCTTGGGCATGCCCACTTGCAGGATCTGGCCGCCCGCGTGAACGCAGTTGGCCGAGGCAGTCACCGTGGCCTGGACGCCGGCGGTCTCGAACACCACCGGCAAGCCAACACCATCGGTGGCTTCCAAGACGGCATCGGCGACCGAACCCTCTCGTGCGTCGACGACGTCGAATCCCAAGGCTCGCGCGATCTCAAGTCGGCGTGGGCTTACCTCAGAGACCAATACCCGTTTCGCGCCGGCGTATCGGGCCACCTGCGCCGTAAGGATGCCCACCGGTCCTGCGCCGAGCACGGCTGTCGTGTCGCCAACGCGTAGATGTGAGGCGCGCACAGCGTGGACTGCAACGGCCAACGGCTCGACGAGGGCAGCTTGCTGCAGCTTCAGATGGTTGGGTAGCGGGCAGAGGGTGTTGGTGGGCACAACGGCGTACTCGGCAAAGCCGCCATCGCGGTCGATGCCTACGAGCCCTAGGTGCTCGCAGATGTGAGGCGTGCCATGGGTGCAGGGATAGCACTCGCCGCAGGTGAGCAGGGGGTTGATGGCAACAGGCGTGCCTTCCGTCAGGCCCGAGTCACCGGGGTCCGCAACGATACCAGAGAACTCGTGGCACATGGTGAGAGACGCTTGGGCTCGTGGGTGTTTCCCCAGGTAGATCATCAGGTCGGTGCCACAGATCCCGCCGTATGCGACCTGCACCACGGCTTCTCCCGGCCCAGCCTCAGGACGAGGCATCACCTCTACGCGGACAGATTCTGCCCCTAGCCAACGGGCAGCGCGCATTGTGGCGGTCATGATGTCTCCCTTCGCAGCTCGTGACGCAGGCCAATGTGGCACCGCGAGTCTAGCACCGGTTGCCGTGTGTCGGCAAGCGGCGGGTTTGACATGCCTGCTTCGGGGGCTACCATGGTACGTGGCATCTGAAGTAGCTCGTCGGCGTAGAGACTGAAGGATACGCAAGATGGCAAACCACTGGAACTCGGATGAATCGCTCCTAGACCGTCCCTTGAGGGCAGCCATTCTGGCCGCGGGGCAGGGGACAGAGTCGCGATATGGCGCTAACCTTGCTTTGGAGGAGTTGGGCGATCGGGCGGTCATCGACCATGTGCTTGATCTAGCTCTCCAGTTCTGCCCGCGCGAAGAGATCTATGTGGTGGTAAGCCATCCACGCAGCCCCTTGCAGCAGCATCTGGGCCCCGACCTGCACTATGTCGTCCAACGCGAGCCTTTGGGCACAGGCCATGCGGTTCTGGTCATGCGGCGTGTGCTGCAGCATTACGAGGGCGATCTCCTGATTCTCTACGGGGACACGCCCCTGTTCCGTCCCGCCTCGATACGGGGGCTGGTGTTGAGGCACCAACTTACGGGCGCCGATCTCACTTTGTTTACCACACAGACGGCGCAGGACCTGCCCTATGGCCGTATCGTGCGCGACGAGGAAGGAAACATCGTCGATGTGGTTGAGGAGGCCAACGCCTCCGAGGTCCAGCGGCGTATCTGTGAGCTGAATCTAGGTGCCTATGTGGCGCGAGCTCGTCCTCTGCTACAAGCGCTTCAGCAGGTTACCCGCAACGCTCGGACGCGTCAGTACCTGCTCACCGATGCGGTGAGCGAGCTGGTGCGGGCTGGGCGGCGCGTCGAGACCTTCCGTAGCGGCGATGAGGATGAGATTCGGGGCATCAACACGCCAGCGGACCTAGAGGCGGCCGAGATGGTGCTGCAGCGCCGGCTCTTCCGTCCTGGGCGGATCGACGAAGAGAGCGTGATCCAGTTCGGGACGGGGGGATGGCGTGCCGTAATCGGCGAGTCTTTCACCATGCAGAACGTGCGCCGATTAGCTCAGGCTCTTTCGAACACGCTCATCCGAGAGGAGCGTGACGAGCTGGGCGTGCTCATTGGATACGATCACCGGTTCCTGTCGGATGCGGCTGCCGAGGCGGCTGCGGAGGTCTTTGCGGGGAACAACATCCCGGTCACGCTCCTCACCGAGCCAGCACCTACGCCCCTGATTACCTATGCGACGGCAGAGCAGGGGGCAGCTTACGGACTGGCCTTTACGGCCAGCCACAATCCGCCAGAGTGGAATGGCCTGAAGGTGTTTCAGGGAGACGGTGCACTGCTGCTCGACGAGCAGGTGCGGGCTATCGAGGATGAAGCCAATGCGCTATCGCGGAACCTCGTGGTGAGCCTAGAGCTACCACTGGCTCTCGATGCCGGTATCATCGCGCGGCGTGACTATACCAACGAGTACGTGGATGCCGTAGAGGCGCAAGTCGACATGGAGGCGATTCGCGGCGCCGGGCTGCGCATCGCTGTCGATCCTATGTACGGGGTGGGCGAGGTCACGCTGGATATCGTCTTGACCGAGGCGCGGTGTCGTGTGGGGATCATCCACGGTCGGCGCGACCCGCTCTTTGGAGGACGATCACCTGCGCCTGACATGGAAGCCCTTGGACTGCTCATGCACACTATTCGTGAGGGCGGCTACCATTTGGGACTGGCGACGGACGGCGATGCGGACCGTATCGCCGTGGTGGACGAGGCCGGCGGGTATGTGTCTGTGAACGATCTGCTATTGCTGCTCTACTGGTACCTGCACGAGGTCCGCGGTATGCAAGGCGGGGTGGTCCGGAATCTCTCCACAACCCACATGCTGGACCGGATGGCGCGTGAATTCGGCGAAGAGGCGATCGAGGTGCCCGTGGGCTTCAAGCACATCATTGTGGGCATGCAAGCCAACGACGCCCTGCTGGGCGGTGAGAGCAGCGGTGGCCTCACGATCCGCGGGCATATTCTTGGCAAAGACGGCATCCTGGCGGCGGCCCTGATCGCAGAGATGCTTGCCAAAACGGGCCAGCCCATCTCTGACCTGCTAGCGCGCGTGCATGGGCTGGTGGGCAGGCTCTACATGGAGGAGCAGAGTCTGCCGGCGACCCCAGACATGCGCGTGCAATTGCCGCGTCGCTTGCAGGAAGCTTCTTTCGATGCGCTGGTGGGCTCTCCCGTAGAGTCGGTCTCGCGGCTAGACGGCACCAAACTTCGGCTCGAAGGAGATCAATGGGTGCTGCTGCGATTCTCGGGGACAGAGCCACTGCTTCGGATCGTCGCTGAGGGCAACTCGCCCGCCGAGGCGTCCGCGCTAGTGCGCGAGATGCGCGAGCGATTGGGGCTGTAGGAACCCGGGCGTTGGCTGGCCAGAGCTTGACGAGACCCCGTTTTGACACTGCACCATGCCGAGCGTATAATCGAGGCTCGAAGGTGGGTGATAACCCATGATTTACAATGTTGCGCAGCTCTTGCGTCAGGCATCAGGCGCGTCTCGGCAGCAGCCCATCTCGGGTACGCTGGTCGACATTGACGAGAACAACCCCGGTCATACGCCCGTCGGTGGCACCGTCCTGCTTTTGCGAACGGCGTCGGGTATCCTGGCCACAGGCGAGGCTGAGTTTGAACTCGTGCGCGTGTGCCGCCGCTGTCTGGATCTCGTGAAGGAGCAGGTTACTGTATCCTTCGAGGAAGAGTTCGTCCCGTCGGTGGACCTCCATACAGGCCGGCCGCTTGACACGAGCGAGGCAAGCCCAGAGCTTGTCATCACCGATGAGCACCTTCTTGACCTTACAGAGGTGCTGAGGCAATACGCGGTGATGGAGGCGGTCGAGGGAACGCTCTGTTCGCCGGATTGCCTGGGCCTATGCCCGGTTTGTGGCCACAACCTGAATGAGGGAGAATGCGGCTGCGACCGGCGTCGCATTGACCCAAGGATGGCCCCCCTTTTGGAGCTTTTGAGCGAAGAACAAGAGACCGATTGACGGTCTTGACCTGTGAAAGGATCGTAGCGAAATGACGCCTCTACCAAAAAGACGGACATCCAAGGCGCGCTCGCGCAAGCGGCGAAGCCATCTCGCGTTGCGAGCCAAGAGCTTGGTCCTCTGCCCTGCGTGCCACGAGCCCAAGCTGCCTCACCATGCGTGCCCAAGCTGTGGCACCTACCGTGGTCGCGAGGTGATCGACATCGGTTCCGAGAGCTAGCAGCACGGATGTGCATCTTGGGGGCTGACGACCTGGGACGGTCTCGCCAGCCCCTTTGTCAACTCTAGAGGGTACCATGGAAGAGGCATACGCTCTGCCTGAGGCAACCGAGGACGCCGACGCCGTGGACGAGAGGCTGGGCACAGTACGGATCGCCCCGCAGGTTTTGGCGACCATCGCCAGGCTCGCGACGCTAGAAGTGGACGGCGTCGTCAGCATGCATCAGGATTTCGGCGACAACATGGATCGCATCTTCAAGGGTCTAGCCGGGGGCGAGGGTGTGAGCGTGGACGTCATCGATGATGCCGTCACCGCCAACCTGTCCGTCGTGGGCGCTCCTGGTGTGAACCTGTACGAGGTGGGACGCAAGGTCCAAAGCCGGGTTGCCCGCGCCATCACGGACATGGTGGGGATGCCCGTGCTGGCCGTGAACGTCCACTTTGCCGCGATCGAGCTTTCCACTGAGCAGTAGCGCCACACCGGAGGCAGAGTGTGAAGCCTAGGCGAAAGGCTCGCGTCGTAGCCTTTCAGGCGCTGTTTGAAGTGGACCAGGCAGGGCATGATCCTGAGGCCAGCCTCGGGCGGCGCATGCAAGAGGATCCTGTCCCCGAGGCCCAGCAAGCATACTGTCGCGCGCTCTATCACGGCACGCTACGCAATCTTCCGCCCCTCGATCAGGCCATCCAGGAGATCGCGCCCGAGTGGCCGCTCGAGCAAATGGCACCGGTGGACCGTAATCTTCTCCGTTTGGCCGCCTATGAGTTGCTCGCTGACGCCTCTACGCCAGCCAAGGTAACGATCAACGAGGCGGTGGAGCTCGCCAAGCTCTTTGGCAGCGACAGTTCAGCTCGGTTCGTCAACGGTGTCCTGGGTACCTTGTTCACGATGCGCGATCAGATTGCATCGAAACTGGAGGCGTCGATCAGCGACGCTCTCCAGAACCGCGGAGCGCATGGCATCGCCGAGTCATCCCAAGGAGGATAGGGGCAGCGCATGGCGTTCTTGGGAATCGGGACCGGGGAGCTGATTGCCATTCTGGCCATCACGGCCCTGGTTGTAGGGCCAGAGAAGATGGTCAAGCTGGCTCGCGACGCCGGCCGGCTTCTCGCCAAGCTTCGTCAGGAAACCGAGGGGATCCGTGGCGAGTTTGCGGATGCCTTGGATGTTGACGTCGATGACACGGTTCGCGAGATCAAGCAGATCGGCCAAGAAGCCCAAGACATCAAGTCTGAGCTCGAAGGGGCGCTGGACGTCACGGGTCAGGCCAAACCGCGCACCGAACGTCCCTCGGCCAGCGCTCGCCCCATGGCCCGGCAACCGCGAGGCTCCGCCGAGCCATCCTTCCAACCGGCCGATCAGAAATCGGCCGATGCAGAACCTGTCGAGCTCCGCAACGTTGAGTTGGTGCCCACCGACGATCAGGAGGCAGAGCCGGTCAGTCTGGGAGGCGTTACCACCGTCGAGGACGAGCAGCCCTCGGACGGTGCCAAGGATGAGCGCGAAGGATAGCCGGCATGGTCACTGATAGAGAACAGACGATCCTTGAGCATCTCACAGAGTTGCGCGAGCGCATCGTCAAGTCGTTCCTTGCGCTTCTGGTGGGCACGATCATTGCGATGTTCTTCACCGTGCCAGCCCTCGAGTTCCTGACTGCGCCTCTCGGCGACAAGGTGCCACAGACCATCTACCCCACGGAATCGCTTCTGGTCTATTTCCGGATCGCCTTTATTGGCGGAATCGCGATAGCCATGCCGGTGCTGGTTTACCAGATCGTCGCGTTCCTGTTGCCGGGCCTTCTCCCAGAGGAGCGCAAGTACCTCTACTTTCTGATCCCCGGAGTGACGATCTGCTTTATTGCCGGCGTGCTCTTTTCCGCGCTGGTCATGCTGCCGGTGGCCATCGAGTTCATGCAGGACTTTCTCTCGACCGTCGTTGACAATCGCTGGGCCCTGGACCAGTACATCTCCTTCGTCACACGGGTGATGTTTGCCATGGGTGTGGTGTTCCAGACACCACTGATCCTGCTTTTCCTCGCCAAGATAGGCCTCGTCACCACGGACCAGCTTCGAGGGTTCCGCAAGTATGCTGTGCTCCTCACGGCCGTGGTTGCAGCCATCATCACGCCAACGCCGGACCCGCTGAACATGGCGCTCGTCATGGGGCCCCTCTACCTGCTCTACGAGCTCGGGGTCTTGCTCGTGCGCATCACGACGCGCCGCCAAAAGACTGCAGAGGCAGCGTAGGCTCACGCCTGTTAGAACGTCTTGGTGATCTCTCGCAAGACGCTGGTGGCATACGAGCCTGAGGGTAGCCGGAACCGCACTACGACGCCGTCGTCCCACGCGATGTCTGGCTCAAGCAGCGGCACGCGGAACGGGCGTCGTCCCCCACGCGTGCGAAAGCCGCGAAAGCTCTCCAGCGAAAGCCCCTCGCTCGCCAAAAGCTGCCGCTCTCTGTTGCCGGGTGTTTCCTTGGCAAGGCGTGCCTTCGGCCCGTATAGCGGGCCTGATGGGCTTATCGCTAGAGCGTCGGCCCGCGGTTGCTCGCGCTCTGGATCCTCGACGATGAAAAAGGCCCCGTTGTCGTGCTTGATGGCCAGGTCGCCGCACTCGAGGGTGCCGATGGCCGGCATCCGCTGGGCCAGTAGCCAGTTAAAGAGATACGACTGGTAGGCTGAGACGAGCAAGCGGCGGAGCGAACGCGGCAATGCGCTCACCGCCCGCGATGGATCGCCAGAGACGACTAGGGCTTTCAACACCCTGTATTCTGGCCCGCGACTCCAAGGCCAAGCGTCAAGCGCCCCTTCCCAGTCACCCTCACGGAACAGCGCTCGTGACTTTTCTGTCTCTGTCTTGTAGGCTGGTCCACCGAGATAGAGAGACAGGAAAGCGTTCACGTCTTGGCCGACAAGGTGCTTGCCCAGTCTGTGGTTGTTCCCGAGCCTCCCGAAGCGTTGGTAGCCAAAACCGTTGGGCACGCCCCGCTCAGCCAGTTCCTCTAGGATCGCGCGCGCTTCTGGCACGGCCTCACGTGTCAGCTCTCGAATGCGAATCCGAAACCGGTTCCCCGCCAGGTGACCAATCTTGAGTCGGTTGCGATGCCTCTCAGTCCACAGAACGCGGACATTTTCTAGCTCCAGACCCCGTAGAGCTTCGGGTGCAACGCCGTGCACCGATAGCGTCTGGCGCGCGACGGCCTTGGCGTCCTTGAGCCCTGCGCTGCTGAATCGGCGCGGCGAACTGCCCACGGCACGAGCCAGGCGTAGGATGGCAGCAGATGTCGGGATGCCGCGCTTCTCTATGTAGAGCAGTGTATGCTCTCCGCGGCCCGTAGGGGGATAGAGGGGCACCTCCTCGACGGCAAAGTCCTCATCCTTCACGCGAAGGCGCCCGCCTATGCCTGGGCGAGTCGTGAGATAGGGAACCTGGCGAGCAGGCCTTGTCTCGTTCGCTGAGTTGGACAGAGTGCAACCCTCCTGTGCATAGCAGTTGGGAGATGCGCATGCGCATCTCCCAACATGATACCATGCGTGGCAGCGTGAACCTACAGGTACTCTAGCACTTGGGAGGCGTGATCGGCTGGCTTGACCTTGGGGAACACCTTGATGATGCGCCCCTCCTCGCCGACGACGAACGTGGATCGGATGATCCCCTCGTAGGTGCGGCCATACATGCTCTTCTCGCCCCATGCGCCATAGGCTTCGGCGACCTCGTGATCAGGATCGCTGAGCAGGTAGAACGGGAGACCGAGCTTGGCGCGGAAACCCTGGTGGGACCTGATGCTGTCTGGGCTGATGCCGATGACGACAGCCCCCTTGGCCAAGAACTCGGTATT
>CAYOBT010000044.1:0-11313 GCA_964402205.1 uncultured Anaerolineales bacterium | reverse complement strand
AATGCCACCGCTCGGACCCAGGACGCGAAAGCGCATCCCGTCTAGCCCTGACGTGACAATGTCCACAGCGCGATAGTCGTTGCTCTCCCCGAGGCCGTACGTGACGCTGGGACATGCGGCCAGCTCGGCCATGGCGCGAACGCGTGGATCGTCGCCATTGAGCACCGCCAGGCCGTCCGGCGGCAGCGCCCGCACAAGCTCGGATTTGGCCTCAGCGATGCGCTCGATGGTCCCAAGACGCTCCAGGTGCACCGGCTCGACGTTGGTCACGACACCCACGTTGGGAACGCCGATATCACATAGCAGCGCGATCTCGCCCAACGCATACATGCCCATCTCTAGCACGGCATACGCGTGTGCTTGGATCAGACGCGTCAACGTGAGCGGCAACCCGATCTCGTTGTTATAGTTGCCTTCGCTCTTGAGCGTCGGACGCGCTACCGACAGCACAGCCGCCACCAGCTCCTTTGTCGTGGTCTTGCCAACACTACCCGTCACGCCCACGACGCGGAGCGAAGGATGATCCGCCCGCTGCTGACGTCCAATGGCCTGCAGGGCCTCCAGAGCGTCCTCTACGCGGATGACCAATGGGAGCTGAGCCGCAGTCGCAGCGGCCATAGCGCTGGCAAGCCGTTGGCCACCGGTGACGTCTACGTCGCGTGTCACAAGCGCGGCCACGGCACCGCGGTCGAACGCATCCTGGACAAAGGCGTGGCCATCAACCTTTTCGCCCTCAAAGGCCACAAAGAGCGAGCCACGGGACACCTCGCGCGAATCCACGCAGGCACTCTCAACAGTCAGCTCTTTCATCCATGCAGAGCGAGGTGCCTCGGCCCTGACGGCCCTCACAACGTCCCACAGAGTGAGCATCTAGCCTGCCTCCGCCAGGAGCCGTTCGGAAGGCACACCATAGTATCGCAACAGGTACATGGCCATCTCACGAAACACGGGCGCCGCGACTTCCATGCCGAGCGCCTCGCCTTCCACCTCCTCCAGCTTGACCAGTATCACAAATCGGGGCTCGGGCAGCGGCCCAAAGCCGACAAAAGAAGGCGTCGCCAAACGGTTGTCGTACGTACCGTCGCGCGGCACGCCCGCCGTGCCCGATTTGGCCGCAAAACGATGCCCGGCGATCACCGCATCCTCCATCGCCAAATCCACGGCGTCGGCCATCATCTCTGCCACCGCGTCGGCGACCTCTGGCCTAACGATCTCGCGCAGGGCGGTAGGCTCGCGTCGTCTCACCTCGTCGGGCCAGTGAACCTCGCTGACTACAAAGGGTCGCATCATGACGCCATCGTTGGCCAGGGCGCCATAGGCAACTGCTATCTGAAGCGGCGTCGTCGAGATTCCCTGGCCATAGGAGTTGGTCGCCAGGTCGGACATGTGCCAGGTGTCCATGTGGGGCACGCGCATCAATCCTCGCGCCTCCAAAGGCAGATCCACCCCTGTCACGTCGCCAAAGCCAAAGCGCCTGAGCATCTCGTAGAATCGAGCCGGCCCCATGGTAGCTGCCAAGTGCGCCGCACCGACGTTGGCCGAGCGCGCCAGCATCTGCGTCCAGTTCATCTCGCCGTACGCCATCTCACCCATGTTGGCCACTCGCCGGCCACCCACCCACATTTCCCCGCGATCGTCGTACGTGTCTGTAGGCAACACAGATCGCGTCTCCAACGCGGCCGCTAGCGTGATGGGCTTCATCACCGAACCTGGCTCATAGATCGCCGAGACAGCAGTGTTGGCCACACGCCAAAAATCGTCCTCGGAACGTAGCTCCTCGAGCGTCTCCAGGTTGATGCCTGGTAGGTTTGCCATCGCCAGGATGGCCCCCGTCGTCGGATCTAGCACCAGGATGTTGCCGCGAAGCGCCTTGTGCTCTTCCAATGCTTGCGCCAAAAGTCGCTCAGCCTCGTGTTGCACGTTGCGATCAATCGTCAGAACCACCTGCCCGCCGTCCCGAGGCGGACGGTAGTCGCCCCATTCAGCCCAGACAGCCTGGCCCGTCTCGTCAATCAGACTCGACCATTGTCCCCCTGCACCGCGAAGGACATCATCATACTGCTGCTCGATGCCATAGGCTGGCTCGCCGTCCTGCAGAACGAAACCCAGCACCGATCCCATAATGTCGGGATCGGCATAGACGCGTTCCTGGCGAGGATCGAGGCGAAACACGCCCGCGGTGAGATTGTCGTAGTCGTCCGCATCGCAGCGTCTCAGCAGCTCATCCACCATCGCACTGGATACGTCGGCTCCGATCTGCACGTACGCCTGTCGACTCTGGAGGACGAGCTTGGCTTCGGCCTCTGGAAGGCCGAGTGCTTCTGTTAGAAGCCCAACATAGGCCTCGCCGTCGCCCTCATGAAGCAGGTTGGGCGACATGCCTAGCGTGTAGATGACCGAGTTAGCGACCACGTAGTGACCTGAAGCGTCCACAATGCTCCCTCGGAGCGGTTGCAGGACAAGACTCTGTGTAGCGTCTATGGCCGTGGCGCCGCGAAACTGCCAGTAGCCAACGCGTACCACCAAGAAAGCTCCGGCCAGGCCCAACAGCAACCCGATCCTAGCGATGCGTGTATCGATGCCCTGCGTTCGTTGGCCACGCACGTGAGCCGCCCTCCCATCAGCGCTCAGGCTCGACGCCAGTGTAGACTAGCTCGATCTCACGCGCAGCTTCGGGGCGAACGAAACCCCAAGCAGCACCTAGATCCTGGATGCGCTGCAACGACTCCTGAGCGGCGATCTGGCCCTCGAGATTGGTTCGCGTGCGCCGCAAGGTCTCCTGTCGGTGGATCAGAACCCGGATGTCATACTTGAGCGCGGCGATGTCATCTGCCTGGCGCAGGAGTAGCGCACCCGCAAGACCGATGGCCCCCAAGATCAAGCCGATGTACACGATCCGGCCGACGTTCAGCGCGGTCGCGCCGGGACGCCCGCTTCCGTTCGTGGGGATCGTAGGAATGCTGCTCCGGTCGATCTGCATGCTACCCTCTCGCGAGTTTGCACGGGATCAGATGCGCTCCGCAACGCGGAGTCTAGCACTTCGGCTACGCGGGTTCCGCGCTACCTCCTCTGCGCTAGCTCGCACAGGCTTTTTCGTTACCGGCCGCAGCGTAGCCGTGTGCCCACACACGCACACTGGCAAGCGTGGCGGGCAGATGCAATCACGGGCCTCGCGGCGTATGAACTGCTTGACGATCCTATCTTCCAACGAGTGGAACGCGATAACCGCAAGACGACCTCCCGACACCAAGAGATCCAGCGCCTGAGGCAAAGCACTCTCCAGCGCGCCGAGCTCATCGTTCACCGCGATCCTGAGCGCCTGGAACGTGCGTGTCGCGGGATGGATGCGCTCTCGCCTTCCAATGACTCTTGCCACCAGATCCGCCAGAGCGCCCGTGTCGGGAAGCGGTCTCTCCTCGCAGATAGCCCTGGCGATCCGTCGAGCATAGCGCTCCTCGCCATACTCCCAAAGGATGTGGCTGATCTCTTCTTCGGGCCAGTGATTGACAATGTCCGCGGCCGTCAGGTCCGCGCGCTGATCCATCCGCATGTCCAGGGGGCCACTAGCTTGAAACGAAAACCCCCGCGCCGCATCGTCTAGCTGCGGCGAGGACACGCCAAGATCCATCAGAAGCCCATCTACCTCGGCAAAGCCGCGCTCGCGAGCTAGGCTGCCGACATCGGCAAAGTCACCAACCACTGGGACAAGACGCTCGCCCAACGCGCCAAGTCGACGCACGGCCTCTTCCAAAACCGCCTGGTCGCGGTCGATGCCCAGCACGCTCCCGTCCGGCGCGCAAGCCTCCAGCAGAGCTCTGGTATGCCCCCCCAGCCCCAAGGTAGCGTCCACATAGCGTCCTCCAGGCTGCGGCCTTAGCGCCTGCAGCACCTCACCAAAGAGCACTGGCTCGTGCTGCCAGTTGGCACTATCAGACATGGGTTCGGTTGATGCTGCCGCCATCTAGAAGCCCAGTTCGGCTATGGTGTTCTGGATAGAGTCCATGTCGGCTGCTTCCATTGTCTGCTGAAAGACCTGCGGGTTCCACAGCTCAAAGACATCGTTGACGCCCACGATGGCCACTTCGCCGTCGAGAGATGCGTACTCGCGGAGAAACGGGGGGATCAGAACGCGCCCCATACTATCAAGCGTAACGTGCTGAGCGCTGCCAAAGAGTGCGCGCGCATAGGTTCGTGCATTCTTGTTGCCCCTAGGCACCTTGGCAAGACCCGAGGCGCGCTCCTTAAACCGCTCGACCGGATAGGCGACCAAGCAAGAGTCCTCGCCCCTGGTGAGCACAAAGCCACCCTCGAGCTCCTCGCGGAAGCGCGCAGGTATCGTTACGCGTCCCTTGGCGTCGAGGGTGTGTGCGTACTCGCCCAAGAACATTAGTCCGCCCTCGCTTGCTGGCGGTGATTGGTCGCTAATGGGGCGAGGTGCCGCCCAGTGCAACTTGCCACTGGCTGACACCTCGTGCCACATCACGCCACCATTATACACACCGCCCACAGCCATGCCAAGAGTAGAGCGGCAGTTCCGGCCGGTTTTGACGGATAGCCTATCGCCCTCCTAGCTACCGGGTGGCAGGCTCCATCGTCGCAACCAGGAAGTGAGACTAGCCAGCCGCTCCGACCATCGCCCGGGTCGCCAACCGCCGAGGCCAGCCATGCTCACCTCTGTCGTTATCAGCCCGCTGTAGGCCTCTGAGGCGAGCCGCTGAACAAAGGCTCCGAGAGGAAGCTCGCCCTCCCCCGGGAAGAGATGCTCATAGGCAAGCTTGCCCGCCAAGCCCGCGCCGTTCGTTCCGAACGAATCACGGTAATCGCTCACGTGCACGTTGCGGACCATCGGTCCCGCCAACCCCCAGGCATCGCCCAGACTCTCGCCCGTGCTACCCACGTGACACGTGTCGAGGGTCATGCCCACCCCGTGCTTGCCGCAGAATGCCACCAGACTGGGTAGATGAGCCAGCACGCGCCGCCGATCCTCTGGCGCATAGTGCCCGGCATTCTCCACGGTCACTGCCAGACCCTCGCGGTCTGTCTCATCGCGAGCCAGCAAGAGCGCCTCCAGCCAGGCGATGGCCTGCGGATGCCGCCATCCAGAGGTGCCCGGCGGATGAACGACGGCGACTTGGGCATCCATGCAGCGCGCAGCCGCCACGGCTCGATGCACCAGCTCGGCCGGCGAGTGTCGTCGCAGTCGGCCAGCTAGCAGCGACTCGTGCACGCTGAGCACACGCAGCCCATGGTCGTCAGCGTATGCAGCCATGGCCTCACAGCGGCGCAGTGGAGTCTGCGGCCCGAGCACCACTTCCACGCCGTCAAAGCCAGCCTCGGCCGCGAGCATGACGATGCGCCGGAACGAGAAGGGGTAGAAACTAGCGGTGGATAGACTCAGGAGCACGGTCGGCGTTGGGACGAATCGTAGGGTGACCTGTAGAGGCCACGGAGGCGGATGTAGCGCTCGACAGGAGAAGGGACATGGAACCGAATCGGGGCGCCCTCGGCAACCCGCTGACGCACATCGGTTGACGAGATCCCCACAGAGATGCTCTCTACCAGATCAACCCGACCTTCGATGGACGGCAACGCTGTGCGTACAGCCGCCAGATCGAGGGGCGTGCCGGGCCGTGTAACGCACGCCAGACGTGCCATCCGCAGGATCTCTTCGGGAGCGCGCCACTCGGCGAACGTAGCCAGCGCATCAGCACCCAAGATGAAACTCAGCTCCACGTCGGCGCCCAGGCAGTCTCTCAGGACTCGCAGCGTATCGACCGTATACGAAGGAGCTGGCCGCTCCAGATCCACGCGTGACAGGCGGAACCGGGGCTCTTCGGCCAGCGCCAGTTCCAGCATGGCGGCGCGGTCCTCAGCCGGTGCCGCGTCGGCCTCTCGCTTGAACGGGGACACACGGGCGGGAATGAACAGCACGTCCGTGAGATGGAGCCGGTGCGCTACCTCCTGGGCGATGATCAGATGCCCGACGTGCACGGGGTCAAAGGTACCACCCAACACGCCAATGCGACGTGCGGGCGGCGATGCATGCCGATCGCTCACTACTGCCACTCCAGTTCATAGTGTCCAATCCGAACCGTGTCACCGAACGTCACGCCGGCTTGCTCCAAAGCCTCAGAGATGCCACGAGCGACCAGAATCCGCTCGAAACGCTCGATCGCCTCCTGGTTCGACCAGTCCGTCATAGCAGCCAGCCGCTCGATCTCCTGGCCAATCACCCGGTAGCAGTCCTCCGCCACGCGCCTGATCTCAAACGCGCGCGGGTCCTTCTCTGCGGGCCGAAAGACGTATAGGGGCTCCTCAGCTTCCTCTTCGGGGAGTGCTGCCAGCGCGTCCACAATCCGATGGAGAAGCTCGCTCATGCCGTGCCCTGATACCGCGGAGATCCCCAGGATATCCGGGACTTGGTCGCCAAGGGCCTCTCGCACCAGCGGCAGCATCTCGCGGCTGTCCGGCAGGTCCTGCTTGGTCAGTGCCACGATCTGCGGCTTGCTAGCAAGCTCCGGATCGTAGGCCGCGAGCTCGTGGTTGATCTCAGCATAGTCAGTGACTGGATCCATGCTCATGCCATCAAGCAGGTGCTCCAAGAGCCTCGTACGCTTCACGTGGCGCAGGAACTCGTGCCCGAGCCCGGCGCCTTCATGCGCGCCCTCGATCAGCCCCGGGATGTCGGCCGCCACGAACGAGTGCACATCATCCACCTGCACCACACCCAGATGGGGCTGGAGCGTGGTGAATGGATAGTCGCCGATCTTGGGACGAGCCGCGCTGATGCGAGACAGCAGCGTGGACTTGCCCGCGTTGGGCTTTCCTACCAATCCGACATCGGCCAGAAGCCGCAACTCGAGCTCAATGCGTAGCCGCTCGCCCGGCGCGCCCTTTTCAGCGAACCGCGGCGCCTGTCGCGTGGGTGACTTGAACGCCTCATTGCCGCGCCCTCCGCGTCCGCCCTTGGCCACGAGCAGAGTCTGCCCCGGCTCGGTCAGATCGCCCAAGACATCGCCCGAGCGAACGTCACGGACCACGCATCCTGGAGGCACGTCTACATACAAGTCAGCGCCTTTGGCCCCCTGCTTGCCCTGCCCCTCGCCGTTGGCGCCGGACTCGGCCTCGAACCGCTGCTGATGCGCGAACTGCACCAACGTGTTCCGCTCTGGGTCGACGCGCAGGTAGACGTCGCCGCCGGCTCCGCCATTCCCACCATTGGGCCCGCCTAGGGGCACGTACTTCTCCCGGCGGAACGAGACGCAGCCGTGGCCGCCATCGCCCCCTCGCACCTGGATCACAACCTGATCGATGAACACGTCAGATCTCCATTCAGCAAAGAGGCGAAACCCCTTTGCATGCCTTGCGCAGCACCATAGTCGCCAGCATAGGACCGGTCAAGCCTAGTCTCTTCGTCGTAGCCGCTCCAGGTGCACCAGCAACAACCCTATATCGCTGGGCGTTACGCCCTCAATGCGCGCGGCCTGTCCCACCGTCGCCGGCTGATGCCGCGCGAGCCTCTCCTGTGCCTCGGCTCTCAGGCCCACCAGCCCCGCATAGTCAAAGCCCTCTGGTATGTGACGCGTCTCCATCCTGAGCGTCCGCTCGACCTGACGCGCCTGCCGAGCGATATAGCCCTCATAGGCCAACGCGATCTCGACTTGCTCCGTAACCTCTGCCGGAAGCCTTTGGCTCGGCGGCGCTACGTCATTCACCAGATCATAGCCCACGCCCGGGCGCCTCAGGACCTGATCGAGTGCCACGCCGTCCCGTGGCGGATCGAACCCACGGCTTTTCAACGCTTGGGCGATCAGCCCTGCCGGCGGCAGATGCACCCCTCGGAGCCGCTCCATCTCTTTCTGGATGAGCTTCTTTTTCGTGCGAACAGCCTCGTGGCGCGCATCGTCTACCAAGCCCCACTCATGACCTAGTTCTGTCAAGCGCAAGTCTGCGTTGTCCTGCCGAAGCAGCAGCCGGTATTCGGCCCTGGACGTGAACAGACGATAGGGCTCGCGCAGATCCTTGGTCACGAGATCATCCACCATGACGCCCAGATAGCCCTGGTCGCGTCGGACCACGAGGGGCTCTTCGTCGCGGACGTAGCAGGCAGCATTGGCGCCCGCCAGCAGCCCTTGCCCGGCGGCCTCTTCATAGCCCGAAGTGCCGTTGATCTGCCCCGCCAGAAAGAGCCCGTGGATGCGCCTCGTCTCCATCGTCGAGCGAACCTGATGCGCCGGCACATAGTCATAGGCGATGGCATAGCCGGGCCGCATGATCCGGGCCTCTCGCAGTGCAGGGATGGTGTGAAGGAGATCCTCCTGCACATCGACCGGCAGCCCGGTGAAGCATCCCTGCACGTACACCTCTGTCGTTGCCGCTCCCTCGGGCTCCAGGAAAAAGATGTGCGAGGCCTTGTCGGGGAACCGCACGAGCTTCTCCTCGATGCTTGGGCAATAGCGTGGTCCGTGAGCGTCGAGCTTCCCAGGCGCTACGGGCGAACGATCCAGATTCCCCAGGATCACGCGATGGGTGTCGCCATTCGTGTGAACCTGGTAGCAGGGCATCTGCCTACGCCACGTCGTCCCATATCCCAACGGATAGACCGAATTCAGCGGCACCTGGTAGACATGCTCGGGAGCCCCGTCGAAAGAGAAGTAGAGCGGATGATCGCTTCCCATCTGCAGCGCCGTAGCGCCAAAGTCGATGGTGCGCGCATCAATCCGCGGAGGCGTGTTCGTCTGCAGCCGGCCCAGCTCAAAACCGAGATCCCGTAGCGAGCGGGCCAGGCTGACCGCGGCGAGCTCTCCAGCACGTCCAGCCCTGGCATGATAGTCCGCACCCGAGAGGACCTCCCCGTTGAGAAACGTGCCCGGCGTCAGCACCACGGCCGGGGCCTCAAGCCTCGTGCCATCGGCCAGTCGCACTCCCCCGACGCGATCGCCCTCGGTGAGAAGAGCCTCCACGGTGCCTTGCTTCAGCGCCAACCCCGGCGTCGACTCGAGCATGTGCTTCATGCATAGCGAATAGAGCCGCTTGTCCGCCTGGGCCCGCAACGAGCGCACGGCCGGTCCACGCGACAGATTGAGCATGCGAATCTGCACAAACGTGCGATCGATGCAACGCCCCATGGCGCCGCCCAGCGCGTCGATCTCGCGCACCACATGCGCCTTGGCCGGCCCCCCGATGCTCGGGTTGCACGGCATCTGGGCTACCAGGTCTAGGTTCATCGTGACCAGGCAGGTGCGACACCCCATGCGCGAGGCGGCCATGGCCGCCTCGCAGCCCGCGTGTCCCGCCCCCACAACAACGACCTCGAACGCCTCAGCCACCGTCACCCTCCGAGCCGGCTAGCAGCTCCCATACAAGCCAGTGGGAGGTAGCGCGGAAATGGCCCCACTCTGCCCACGCGGGCCCCATGCTATCGAGCCGCTCGGCCAGCACGCGCAGACCCTGGCGATCCACCTCGCGAAACTCTGTGATCTGCTCCTGATCGTCCAGCACCGTGGGTTGGCCACCCTGTGCGTCTACAAGGAACAGATACGAGTAGAAAGGAAGCGAGGCCCCGTTGCGTTGGAAGCGATGGGTCTGGACCGCCAGAAAGCGCTCGATTCCGCCTTCGAGACCCGTCTCCTCTTGCAGCTCCCGCCGAGCGCCCACCAGCAGGTCCTCGCCTGAGGCGAGGCCGCCCGAGAGCAGGCGATAGGTGCCCGGTGGATAGAAAGCCTTGGTGTGGACCAAGTACCGCCCAGTGTGACAACTGACAATCAGCACGACCTCTGCCAAACGTCGACGCAGCACACGCTCCCAGTAGTCGTACGTGTCGGCGCTCACCTCGTAGCGATAGGTCCGTTCCACAGGCTGGCCGTGTCTGGCGACCGCCTCTTGATAGCCTGGTTGGTCGCCAATGATGCCCATCCCGCTCCTCCAGCGCTCTCGAAATCCTATCAACAGATTATAGCACAGCTCCGATGTCGATCGAATGCGACGACGGGCACAAGCCGCCGGCGTTTGCGGACGCTGGCAGCTCCATCTAGTATCCTCCTGACAGAGCAGCCTGGGAGCGAATAACCAGCCCATCGCCGGCGTTGAATAGAGGGAACGTTGGACGCGGAGAGAGAGCTCGACAACGAACTCGTGCGGCGCGCCGCCCACGGCGACATGGAAGCCTTCGGACAGATCGTGGAGCGACATCGGCTCCGCGTCCTCCGAACGGCACATGGCATCGTGGGGTCATCTGACGAAGCAGAGGATGTAGCCCAGGAAGTGTTTGTGAAGGCATGGCAGTCCATCGACACGTTTCGCCCGGGAGGGAGCTTGGGGGCTTGGCTGTACCGCATCACGGTCAACGCCGCCATCGACGCAACGCGAAGACGCCGCCCCCAAGTCGCTCTAGATGACATCGCGCCGCCACCTTCGGACCAGCACATCGAGCGGAGCGTCATGGATGCCGAGGAAGCAGCTCGCGTCCGTCGCGCCGTTCAGAATCTGCCCCCGGCCTCCCGGGCGGCGCTGGTCCTGCGAGAGTACGAGCAGCTATCCTATGCCGAGATCGCTGACGTCCTGAACATACCCATGGGAACCGTCATGTCCCGGCTACACTATGCACGACAGGCGCTAAAGCAGACGCTTTCTTCCCAAGAGGACGGCCATGGCCTCTAGTCATCTCAGCGCTGCAACGATGGAAGCCTACCTTGATGGCGAGCTGGCTCCCGATACGCTCGCTTTGGTGAAAGAGCACCTGAACGCATGCGCTCGCTGCCGGGAGGCTGTGCAGGATCTGCAGGCGGTCTCGCAGACCGTCGCTCAGACAGCTCCCGAACCGTGTGCCTTTTGCGAGGGGAGCATGTTCTGGCAGCGTCTTTCAGCGAGGCTGTCATCATCGCGAGAACACTTGACCGTCTATGGCGCACTGAGCTTGATGCCACCAGTGCTTCTGGGCGCCGTTGGCTTGGCCCTCATCACGGCAGCCGGGCTCATCCATGTGGTTGGCGGCCTAGTGTGGGTAGGCGTCATCCCCCCACTCGGGCCGGCGCTCTACCGCTGGGCAATCCAGCAAGCCGCCAATCCAGAAACACCTTTCGCCCTTCGCTGGGCGCTGAACCCAATCGTGACCGCCGCGGAGGAACTCGGCATCATGACGATGGGGTGGCCATCCAACCTGCGGAACGTTCTGCAAATCGGGATCATCCACATGGTGCTGGGACTTGGGCTGGCTATCGTAGCGGCGTTGTTCACGGCGTGGGCCTGGTGCCTGCTCGGAGGCCTCGCTTCTGAAGGAGAAACATAACCATGAATGTCGGACGTATTCTGAGT
>CAYOBT010000043.1:0-11321 GCA_964402205.1 uncultured Anaerolineales bacterium | reverse complement strand
CTGGGCGGGTTGTTGACCATCCCGGCCGCCGAGACAAAAGGCTTCTCGTTGCCGCCAAGCCACCCGAACTCGCCAAAGATGACGGGCTTGCCAAAGGATGCGGCATAGGAAGCCCACAGAGCGCCTTGGTCAAGCTCCCACCGATAGTCGGTGGACACCCCAATGTTGCCCGGATAGAAGTGAATGCTGATGAAATCGAGGAGTTCGGAGCCTCCCGAAAGATGAAAGCCGCAGGACATGGGCATGTAGGGAAAAGCGAACTGGAGGTACCCCACCGTGATCGCCGTTTCGGTGCCGGTAGAGCGAATGGCGTCGGACATGCGACGGATCCACGCGTCACCCAGGCGCCAACGCAGCCGCTCGGCCTCTAGCTTGGCCTCGTCGCACATGCGGTGGCCTCGCCTATCCAACGTGGCAGGCCAGCCCACGGGGTCATTCTTTGACGCGGCGATCTGTTGCCACGCACGCGCGAAATGCTCGTCCAAGCGCACCGAAGGCTCGTTCAGCAGATCAAAGGCAAAGATGCGCTCGTCGTTCTTGTAGCGTGTACCCATTTCCCGCCAGTAGTTCTCGGCGGCTTCTAGAAGGGGTTCGGCCTGAATATAGTTGGTCTCTCCGCCCATGAATGCGGGGAACCCCTCCCAGTGATCAGGCCCGGTCGGATGGAGCATGATGCCGTGCTTCCACGCGATCTCGAGCATCGAGTCGAACTTGCGGAATCCCTCCTCATTGACCTCGCTCTCGGACGTGACAAAGCTCTGCCATGTGCCAAACACGCGCGCCACGTTGCATCCCAACTCGGCCAGCTTGGCAAAGTCACGCTCCGCCTTGTCAGGATCGTAGGTCTTCCAGAGCTGCGGTGCCCAGCCCGTCCTGGGCCAGAAGTGGTTCACGCCCCATGGCACAAAGAGCTTGCCGTCCTTCTCAAGATGATTCCCGACCGCTCGCACGATCCCCATGTGACCTCCTCGAATCCCATCCCGCGTCGAGCCGCGACACCGATCGATTCCCATGCTAGAAAAGGCGCCCGAGCGCGTCAACACGCCCGGGCGCTAGATCAGCCTTGTTGGCCTATTCCTCGACCGTCACCTCTTCTAGCGGCTCGGTATTCGGACAAGCCACGGTATCCGGATACGGGCCCTTGACGGGAGCCGCCCAACGGATGGCGTTGCGGACTATGAGCTGCACCTCGTCTTGGTAGTAGATCGGCAGCGTCTCGTGGCCAGGGCGGAAGTAGAAGACCTTTCCCTTGCCTCGATGGTACGCGCAACCAGAGCGGAACACCTCCCCACCCTGGAACCAACTGATGAACACCAATTCGTCAGGCTTTGGGATGTCGAACAGCTCGCCGTACATCTCCACGTGTGGAATCTCAAAGTAGGGGCCGAGCCCTTCCGCGATGGGATGCGCGGGATCCACCACCCACAGCCGCTCGCGCTCTCCAATCTCGCGCCAGCGCAGGGTGCAGTTGGTGCCCATCATCTGACGGAAGATCTTGGAAAGATGCCCCGAATGCAAGACGATCAGGCCGCCTCCCGCCAGGACCCACTGCTGCACGCGATCCACCGTCTCGTCCGCTACGTCCTGGTGCGCCATGTGACCCCACCACAGAAGAACGTCGGTCTCCTCCAGCACCTCAGGGGGCAAGCCGTCGTCGGGCTCGTCCAGCGTGGCGGTTCGCACTACCAGGTCTGCCTCCGGCTCGAGAAAGGCCGCAATCTGCTTGTGGATCCCCTCTGGATACACACTGCTGACCGCCTCGTGGATCTTTTCGTGGCGGTACTCGTTCCACACGGTAACCCGTATCTTGCTTCCCATGGTTCGCTCCATCTCTTGTGTATGCTACTCGGCTCACGCCCGCAGTATAGCCGTTGTACCGGCAAGCTCAAGGCCTCCCGGTAGGGTCCTCTTGATCAAGCCAAGCGATGTAGGGCTTGATATCAAGCACAGGTGTGCCGTCCCAGGCATCGAGACCAGCTACGCGAACACGGGTGCCCGCGACGCCAAGCAGGCGCACCGTCGTCAGGCCAATCCCGTTGGGGCGATGCGGGCTGCGCAAGGCCCAAACACCCCGTATCTCCCTAGACCTGTCGCCCTGCGGATGCTGCTGCAGCGGACCCCATCGTGGCGAACGGCTGAAGCGGAACAACACTTGAAGATGCTGAAACTGCTCGATCCCCTTGAGTGCGTCTGCAAGCTCTGCCAAGACCTCGATCTCCGCTTCGGAGGCCTTGACGCGGGGCGGTGCGGCAGCCGGCTTCAGTGCGCTATGCACAACGCCGACGGGACGGAGTAGCACGACTTGCTCGGAGGATGGTCGCGCGCCCAAAGCGACCCATGGCGAGCGCCACGACGATGAGTGCTCGATGCTGAAAAGCTCGCGCTGAGTTGCGCCGAGCACACTGTGGGCACGGCTAAGGCCAGCCTCGGCACCATCGTCTAGCCCATCATTTCCGCCTCGAGTTTCCCTATAGGACGGGCAATCGCGTGCCGCCGAGCCGCCTTCGCCCGCAAGCGAGATCGTCATCGCGCGATCGCCAGGAATCTGCACCACCAGCGTGTCCGCACCGAGTTCAGGCGCCAGGACTAGGCCGCTGTTGCCAATCGTTAGCCCTAGCACGCTCTGCAGCGCATCGAGAGCAGGCGTCACGGCCCCCGCATACGCCACGACGCCCCGATCTGCCTCGAGGTCGCCGATCGACGCGACGATTGCCCCGCAGATCCGCACACCGATGGCCAGCCCTGGACAGAGATGCCCATGGAAAACGACAGCAGCCTGCACCTGCGGCGTTGATCTAGTATCCTCCACACATCACCTCCTCCCCTAACATAGCACAAGTCTTGGCGATCTGGCCACCGCCAAATCGCCAAGACCTTCCTTTGTATCGCCAAGCTTGATCCCTATGCGGTCGTCAAGCCGTCGCGCCAGGACGCTCGAAACGCCTCATCAGCCGCCGCGCGTCATGCGCGTACCGCACTTGGGACATTCCATCTGGTAGCACGGCGTACCAACCTTGTGGGGGACCTTGTGGCCACACTGGGGGCACACACACGACCCTCCAGGGCCAGCCGATCTTGGGCCACCCATACGCCCTCGGCCACCCCCACGACCTCCGCCAAAGCCACCACCAGCACCAGCACCCATCATTGCACCTCCATATGCACGGGGCTTCTAGCCGCGTCTGCCCCGCCTATTGCGTAGACGACGCCGACCGCCGCGCCCGGGGCCAGCACCGCCACCACCTCCCGACGCAGCTCTCGACACATCGGTCTGAGGGGTCTCGGCATCTGGCGTCTGCAGCGAGCCAATCAGATTCACAACCGCTGGCAGAATGCGCTGGGCTGCCATGAGAGCCACGCCCAGTCCGGTCACCCAGGCAGGCCTCGGCTGCACAGCCCGTTCCACCCGCTCGGCGGGTACGGTTGCCTTGGGCGACTCTGCCGGCACGGCCGGCTCGCTCACCGTATACAGAGCGCCCTCTGGACAGGCATCCACGCACACCTGGCAGCCAATGCACAGCGACCTGCGCACATGCGCCTTGCCATCCTTCAGATAGATGGCATCACGCGGACAGGCAGCAATGCAGTTGCCGCACCCCGTACAGCGGCTTTCCTCCACGAACACCACGGTCGTCGTCACGTTCGTATCTCCAAAAGGGCGACTATTCGCCCTTTTCTAGATCTTCCAGTCGCGATCGGATCGCGTCCAACTGTTGGCTCAGAGCATCCGCCTGCGCCCTCAGCGCCTCGGCCTCGCTAGCCGGTGCCTGCGCGCCATACGGGTAGCCCGCTGGAGAGGCAGGAGCATAGCCGGCACGCGCCCATCCGGGCAAGCCGGTAGCATAGTACATGTTCCGCCATCCACGGCCGCCACCGCCAAAACCACGACCGCCATAGCCGCCACCCCACGGGTTGGCATAGCCAGGCCGATCGTAGCCGGCGCAGTATCCGGCACCACGACCCGTCATCGGTCCCATCCCTGCTGGCCCTGTGCGATCTCCTCTAGGCATCGTATACCTCCTGAAATGCAAACCATCTGACGCCAAACTCTACTCACGCTCTAGGTCACGCTGGTCGCAAGCCTCTAGAAAGCTCTCAAGCATCTCGGCCGTCGCACGTAGATCGTGCACCCAATCCTGAAGATACTGTCGGCCCACGGGGGTGAGCTTGTAGACGCGCCGTGGAGGGCCACCGCTGGATGCCTCGTCCCAGTCGGATACGACAGCACCCATCTCTTCGAGATCCCGCAGAATCCGATAGACCCCGCTCAGGTCCGTGGGATAGGCCTCGAGGCCCAAGCCCTCCAAGCCGCCTACCAGGGCATAGCCGTGTTGCGGCCCCGTCCTCAGCAGGTGCAAGAGAGCTGGCTCCAGCAACCGGCGAATCCGACGCGGCTGGGCACCTCGCCCACGCCCGCGCCCGCCGCCAGGCCCGCCTCGCCCTCGTCCCCGACCAGGTGGCATCTACCCTCCAACTATCCCAGAGTGTCCTATATGCATTACACACATAGTATACGGATACGTAGACTCGATGTCAAGTTTGACGATCGCCGCTCTGAGGATTACCTTCCCTGAAGAATACCACGACACGAGGAGCTCATCCACCTATGCCCATACTACCAGGGACATCCATCGAGATCGTCGGGAAAGATCTCCCACCGAGCACTGTCCGCCACGCGTTGTTCGATTTCGATGGCACCATCTCGCTGATACGCCAAGGCTGGCAGGACGTCATGGCGCCGATGATGGTGGAGACCCTCCTCCAGACACCACGACACGAGGGCCGAGGAGCCATCGAGGAGCTGGTGCGCGAGACCATCGACCGAACCACGGGTCAGCAGACGATCTACCAGATGATGGCGCTGGACGATCAGGTGCGGGAACGAGGCGGCGAGCCGCTGGCCCCACTGACCTACAAGCAGCAGTACCTGGATAGGCTGTGGGAGCACATCCACGACCGCGTGGAGGGCATCCAAGCAGGACGGATCCCTCGCGATCGCTTGCTGGTACGGGGAGCCGTGACAATGCTGGAACTCCTAGAAACACGCGACGTCACTTGCTACCTCGCCAGCGGCACGGATCGGGACGCCGTCGTGAACGAGGCCCAGGCCTTGGGGGTCGCCCGCTACTTCCGGGGGGGCATCCACGGAGCCCTAGACGATTGGGAGAGCTACTCCAAGGCCAAGGTCATCCGGACGATCCTTGAACAGCATCCCGAGGCATCCGAAGGGCTTGTGACCTTTGGCGATGGCTATGTTGAGATCGAGAACACCGTCCAAGCCGGCGGCATCGCCATAGCCGTGGCCACGGACGAGGTCAATGGTGGGCAGGTAGATCCCTGGAAACGCGAACGTCTCGTCCGCGCTGGCGCACACATCGTGGTACCCGACTTTGGAGAGAGCGAAACCCTGCTCAAGGATCTTGAGCAGGGCGTGGGCATGGCGCCCTAGTCCTCCTCGTCGTCCTCATCCTCGCCGTCTTCTGGCAAGTCCATGGCCTCCCAGAAATCCGGCGACCATTGACGCCACCGGGCCCCATCCTCGGGGGCGAGGCGGTAGGTATCCTTCGGGTGACGCGCCAGGAAGGCCAGATAGCGGACCTTGACTTGGTGGGCCAGCGCGCGGGCGCAATCCTCATCGGCGTGCTCAGGATGCGTCACGCCAAACACGTCTACCAGCAACTCTGGCTTGCGGCGACCCTCCACGGCCCGCTCGCGAACGGGACCGAGCACCGCAAACCCGACAACCCCCACCTTGGAGACTGTCGCCACCACCGCATCGCGCCAAGGGCGTTCGAGCCATGGCAAGTAAGCTTCGGCGATGGCGTCGGGCTCCTCCGGTAGACCGGCCTCAGGATGAGCGACGTTCACCGCGGCAAAGAGATCCGCTACCTCGGCCAAGTCATCCTTCATGCAGATGCGACATCGCGCTGCACGTGGCCGCCGTCCCAATCCCGAATCGTTGATCCGCACCCACGCGAACTTGCGCTCTAGCGCGGCCGGATAGTAGCTCTCGAGCACATCGTAGCCCACCTTTTTTCCCCAGCGGTACGGAATGCGCGGGTCGATGTAGGACTTCAGACTAGTGTTCAGGTTCAACGTCCGCTTTTTCCAAGCCACGGCCTTTTGCGCGCGGATCTTGCCCAACCTGTGGCGCGCCCGCTGTAGCCGATCTTTGGCCCTCGCCAGGCGTGTCTCGGCTCGCTCGATCTTTCGCGCCTGGACCTCTTTGGCCTTGGCTCGCGTCTCGTCGCTCTTGGCGGCCGCAATGCGCTTGCGCGCCTGCGACCTGGTACGACGTAGCTTGGCTCTGTACTCTTTGACCTGGTCACGATACCGCTCTACCCGCTCTTCTGCCTTGACGATCCGTTCGGCATACCGTTCCTGCGACCGCTCAAAGGAGGCAGGCGTCTTTTTGGTGTGGTTACAGAGAATGGCCGCCTCGAGGTTGGCGTCGGACAAGGCCTTCCACTTGACGTGCTCGGGGTCAGATCGCTTGACCCCGGAGCCATAGAGATTCTCTTTGACAACCATCGTCGCATGGTGCGTGCGGAAGACCTTCGCCGATAGGCCGGGCAGCACCTGCGAAAGATAGTCGTTCACGTCGCGGCTGGTAATATCCGGAAAGAGCTGCGGCTTGGGATCCTCATCACCATCGCCATTGCTAGAGCCAGTGGACGGACGCGCGTTGGCGACCAACTCCTCCAGATTCTCTACCACCAGCGGCGGCAAAGCCACCGTCTTGTGCCACTCTACCGAGTCCTTCCCAAGAAACTTGAACTCGACCTCGCCCTCATCACGCAGCCGAATGTGTTCCGGCCGGAGCGTGGTGGCGCCCACCGTATCGGCCTCGTCAGACTCCTTCTCGTCCCCAACCCGCAAGCACAGCTCGTCGATGAGGAAACATGCCGTAGCCACCATCCTCTCAACGCGATCCTCGGAGGACAGCCCCTTGATGATATGAGCGCGGACCTCCTCGATCTTGGCCTCGAGCTCATGCGCCTGGTCGAACTTGTCGGCCTCGCGATCTTGTTTCATCGGCGCCGCATCGCTCAGCCAAACGTACTTGAGCCTGCCCGATAGCCTGTCCTCCCAGCGCGCCACCCAGAGAGCTTCGGGCTCCCACACAATGTCGCCCCAGTCGCCCTCGGGTCGCGGAGCGTCTGGACTCAGGTTCAGCGTGACGTCCTGCTGCTTGGCGCCTTGCTTCCAGCGCCCGCGCAGCGGATGCTCCCCCCGCCCCATGAAAATGCCCGAGGGTTCGGTCATATAGTTGCCAAGCTCGATCTTCTCGCCGTTCACAATGGCATAGCCGTACTTGGCTTTGAGCGCCTCGCGCTTGGCCTTGCGTTCTGCGGCGGCGGCCTTGCGTTCCTCCTTAGTCATGGCCTCCTTGGCCGCGCGCTCCGCATCGACGCGGGCATAGCACACCGAGAGATCGACCTCTTCAGGCGTCAGGGACTTGGAGAGCCCCAGCGCTTCTGACCAATCTCGGAAAAAGTTCGCCACGAACACTGGATCCCTGACATAGTCGGTGTCCTTCTTTTTCGCCCACGCCATGATCATCTCTTCTTGCTTGGACGTGAGCTCCCTTTGCTCTCCACGAATCGTGAGCACAAGCCCCGTAGGTGCAGGGGGCTCGGCGATAATGATACCGTTGTGCACAAGCTGTCTGTTCAAGCCTCTCTAGCCCTCCCAATCTCGAACGTAGATATGTCGCCATAACGCGACAACTAGGGAGAATACCATACGCCCTTGAGCCCGCCAAACGAAAGGAGCCTCGCCTCAATGGCTTGACGGACGCGATCTCGCGGCTAAGATGCCCCCCGTGAGCGCTACTGCTACGAGGAGGGATCGTTTTGGACAAGCGAGAGCTCGGCACAAGCGGTATTCCGGTCAGCGTCGTTGGTCTGGGCTGCTGGCCTCTAGGTGGAGGCCCCGGTTGGGGCGATATCGCCGAGAAGCAAGCCATCGCCACCATCCAGGCCGCGTTGGATCACGGGATCACATTCTTTGACACAGCAGAAGGATACAACGCTGGGAACAGCGAGCGCGTGCTGGGCCGCGCCTTGCGAGGCAAGCGCGATCGGGCAGTCATCGCCACCAAGATATCGCCCAGCAACACGGCGCCGGATACGCTGCGCGCGCACTGCGAGGCGAGCCTGCAACGCCTTCAGACTGACTGGATCGATCTCTACCAGATCCACTGGCCGATGCCGAACGAGCGCGTACCCGAGGCACTAGCGACGCTGGAAGAGCTGCAAGCCGAGGGCAAGATACGTGCCATCGGCATCAGCAACCACGGCGTATCGCAGATGCATACCGTTCTGCAGGAGAACGTCACGATCGTCGCCAACCAGTTGGCCTACAACCTGTTGTGCCGTGCCATCGAGTTCGAGATCCTGCCGCTCTGCCAGCAGCACGACATCAGCACCATCCCCTACATGCCGCTCATGCAAGGCCTTCTGGCTGGGCGCTACGAGTCGCCGGACGATGTGCCGCCTTTCCGTGCCCGCAGCCGGCACTTTTCCAGCGATCGCCCCCAGGCCCGCCACGGCGAACCAGGCGCAGAGAAGGAAACGTTCCAGGCCATCGCCGCCATTCGCGAGACCGCGCAGGACTTGGGGGTACCGATGGCGCAACTCTCCATCGCGTGGCTGCTGGAACGCCCCGGCGTCGCGACCGTTATCGCGGGGGCGCGGGAGACATGGCAGGTCGAAGCCAATGTGGCCGCTGCGAGTCTCGAGCTGGAACCCGACACGGTAGAGGCACTGGACCGAGCAACCGCCGCGCTCAAGCGCGCCATGGGAGCCAACGCGGACATCTGGCAGGGCGACGAGAGACGCCGAACGCGCTAGGAGCCCGACGTGGCTTGCGGATCTCCCTCAGGCCATGCCAGTCACTTGACACGGATCATCGCCAAGCTATACTCGGGCCAGGTTTTTCGCGGGCAAGCCCCCGAGACGGTTGGCCACCCCAAGAGAGGACATGGAGGTACGCGCTCATGGCTTACTACATCACGGACGAATGCATCCTGTGCGCCGCGTGCGAGGCAGAATGCCCGAACGAGGCGATCAGTGAGGGCGAGGACCTGTTCGTCATCGACCCTGACAAGTGCACCGAGTGCGTCGGCTTTTTCGACACTCCCCAGTGCTACGAGGTCTGCCCAGTAGAGGCGCCCCAGCCCGATCCGAATCACGAGGAGACGCAAGAGGAGCTCCTGGCCAAGTTCAAGGCACTGCATCCCGACAAGGAACCGCAGTAAGATTCCACGTCCGTACTTGGGCGCCCTCTCAGTGAGGGCGCCCTTTGTCGTGTTCCTTGAGAGTATCGCCCCGCGACGCTATAATCGAACCAGCATAGCGGTTCAGAGGGACGGCATTCTCTATGCTACACTCGCAGCGCCCGCACACGTCACGCGCTCGGCTCCCCATCTTGGGAGCCCTCGTGGCCCTGTTGCTTGCCGCATGCGCAGGCGCAGCGACCCCTACTCCGGAACCAACCATTGCGCCTGCCCCTACCCCGACGGCAGACCCCCTCCAGGCGCTGGAAGGGCATATCTATGTCATAGAAGTCGATGACGCTCTCTACGGCATTGAGGAGATTCACGCCGAGACGGCCGCCGAGGGCATCATTGTCCTGAGCGAGATGCGCTTTGCCGGCAGCCACAAGATCGAGAGGCGCACCGCCGTCCTCTCGGGAGCGCTGAATCCTTCTCAGTACACCATCGAACGCGTGCAAGGCGGCGCTCGATCCTATTGGCTAGGCGTACGCGAAGAAAGCGGCCTGGCCTGCCTGAGCAGCAACCTGGATTGGTACGGGCCAGTCTTCCATCCCGAGCTCAGCCCATCTCCGGACGTCATGCTAGAAGGAGCCCCGTCCGCCCTGCCCTATGTGCTGATGGCAGTTCGTTTTGCCGGGTTGGGCCTAGACCCGACAGAGTCTGTGCTGCGCCTTCAGGCCATGGACATGCTGGCGGACCTGCCAGCGGCGCAACCTCTGGATCTAGCCGGCGCGCCAGAGCAAGAGAGCGCGGTCATCGGCACGATCGCCCTCCAGGGTAGTGCCCCAGATCAAGAGCCACAATTCACCCTCTGGTACGAGCCCAGCCGCCGCATCCTCTACAACGTGACGATTCCGGCCGCTCGCTGGGACATATGGGCCGTGCGTCACCGGCCAGAGCTAGCCGGCACGCATCGCGTAACCATTCGTCGCGTTCGGGAGGCTCCGGAGCTCCCGGCCCTGCCGACGCCTCCAACTCAGGCACGCCATCCGATCAGCATCCCGGCGGATGACGATGTTCAGTTGGCGGGTACGCTGGTGCTCCCTCAAGGGCAAGGACCATTTCCTTGCATCGTCCTGCTGAGCGTAGCTAGCTCACAGACACGTTGGGAACCCGGCAACACCCTGGCCGAGCGCGGTTGGGCCGCCATGAGCTATGATCCCCGAGGCCTGGGCCAGAGCGAGGGCAGACACGCGCCCGGCGAACTCGAGACGCTTGCCGACGATGCGCGAGCCGTAGCAGCATGGCTGGCACAGGACGATCGCATCGACGCAGGAGCGATCTACCTTGTCGGGATTGCCGAGGGCGCCTATGTCGCCGCCACGCTGATGGCTACCAGCCCCAACCTCTACGCGGGCGCGATCTTGGCACCGTTCGCTCCACAAGCCGGCCTGCAAGAGCTGGCTCGATGCCAGATCGACGAGACTCTGTCCTCCTACTATGGATGGGACCAATCGGCGCGAGAACGCTATCTGAATGCAAGCTTGGGGAGCTGGCAAGAGTGGCTCTTGGAAGGCGAACCCGAGGTTGCCCTTCTTGGCAGACGGCTCTCTCTCCGAGGTCTGCGCCAGTGGAGCCAGGTCAACATGGAGACCCTCTGGTCTGGAGTGGAGGTACCGATCCTGTACACCCATCTTGCCGATTCGCCTTGGGTCTGCGCCGACGATCCTCCTGAGCTAGACGCGCCCAATGTTAACGTGACCTCCATCCGGGGCAACCTGCTTGCCCAGCCCTCACCGCTGCCAGACGAGGTGGCTGATGCATGGACCGACTGGGCAAACTCGATCAGGAGCGCGCCATGAGCCACGGGCACAGACGACGCCACATCGCCGATAGCTCCGGACGCGGGAGTCGTCCGGCAGTCTTGGCCGCGACGGCATGGTCTCTGCTGATCGCGTTAGCGCTGGCGGGATGTTCCGTGGCAGCGCCCTTGGTGGTCCCCACGGCCACTGCTACACGCAGCCCCACAGCCACCGCGACGGCAACTGCCACGTTGACGCCCACCGCCACGTCGACGCCAACGCCGACACTTACGCCGACG
>CAYOBT010000042.1:0-11444 GCA_964402205.1 uncultured Anaerolineales bacterium | reverse complement strand
GACCGAAGGCTATCAGATGGTTGCCTGTCCCAATCTCTACCAAGGGCAGACGGTCACCGCGCGCCTAGAGGCTGACGCCAGCAACTCTTGCCCGGTGACGGCACGACTTGTCGCCATTACGCCCGGTGAGGATGATGTGCCGCATCGATCGTATGGCCCACCGCAGAGCCTGGCCCCTAGTGGCGAGGCACGGCCGGCATGGCGGATTGAGGTACCACAGGGGGAGCCGATCCTGCGCATAGGGATCGAATTGGTATCCGAGTCCCGCTGCGACGGCACAATCTACCTGGATTGGCTCACCTGGTCCGGCGAGCCGGACGTGGCGCTAGGTCCTCCCTCGCACAATGGCCGAACCTGGACCCGTGTCTGGGCACAGGCATGCGACGACGTCCAGCACGGCGCGAGATCACACTATCGGGTGATCCAGAACCGCGGGACAGGTATGCTCATCCAGGGCACGCGCGACTGGCAGAATCTCACCGTGGAGGCCACCGTCATCCCGCATCTAGCAGCATCCTTTGGCATCGCGGTGAGAGTGCAGGGGCTGGAGCGCTACTATGCGCTGATCGTGAGCGACGATGGTCGGCTTGCCATCGTCCGTCGTCTCGATGGCACGCAGGTCCTAGCAGCGCGGGCGATGAGCTGGGATCTGGACAAGTCCTACCGTCTCGGCGTCACGGTCGTGGGTGAGCGCATTGTGGGGCATGTCAACAGCGTGGAAGCCATCAGTGCCAGCGATGGCGCCCTGCGATCAGGCGCCATCGCGTTGGTCTGCGAGAAAGGGCGGATCGATGTCACCGATGTCCACGTGCGTGGGGCTTAGGCCCTCGCATCAGCATGCTGCTGAAGCTTGACAAAGAGGTCCGTGAACACGGCATCCCGATCGATGTGCCGCCCGATGCGTACCACGTGACGGGAGTCATCCACGGGCCCCCAGGTGACGTCGTCGGTCAGTACGGGCGACGGCATTAGCACTGTGCTGACCCATGATCCAGAAATCAGCCAAGCCGGCGCCGAGATGTCCCAGATGACCTTGGATCGCCCAAAGTGATCGGGAGCGAAATCCTCAAAGATGCCATAGAGATAGTCGCCGATGGCCCCGCGGCCCTTCACATACGTCGCCATCTCTGGCAGCGTTGTCCGCAACATCTCTGCCACGTTGCTGCAGGGAATGTGGACGAGAGGCACGCCACAGTCAAAGATCACCTGAGCCGCTGGCACGTCCTGCGCCAGGTTGAATTCGCGGGCCGTGTCCCAGTACTCGGGCTGGCCACCAAGCCACACCACCACGATGCGGTCGGTAATGTCCGGTGCCATCAGCAGCGCCGACGCCACGTTGGTGATCGCCCCGATCGCCATCACGTACAGGGGACCTTCCCTCGGCGCCCGCGCGCGCGCCACGAGATCCCGAGCCGCATCGCTCTCGCATGGCGTAGAGGCGTCTGGCAGATAGGACGTGGAACCCCGGTAGACCATGCCCGTCGGGTCAAAGCCAAGATGCGTCATCACGCGCAGGATCTCGTCATAGCTCTTGGCCATGCCATCGGCAGGCCCCTCGGAGCGCGCGTTGAAAAAGGGGGCCGCGTACACGGCCTCCAGCGCGATCCTGGGCGATAGCAACGCGTACACGAGGGCGAACTGGTCGTCGATCTCGTTGTAGGTATCGGTGTCGAGCACCGCAGCGACATGCCCTTGAGGCGGATCCAGTAGCCCTAGGCGTCGCTCAGCTGCAATAGGCGGAAACTCTGTCACAGGGGTCTCCCTTCTGGCGTATCCTAGCCAAGCGCTAGGCCTTGCCCCATCGTTTGAGATTCTCCAGGCTGATACCTGCACTCTCCAAGCTCGGGCGCTGGCACACGTCCTGTTCTACGATGTACCATGACACGCCCTGGGCCTCGCTCGCCTCAAAGATGGCCTGGAAATCCAGCTTCCCTTCACCGACCTCGGCAAAGGTGCGGTCCGGGCCTTCGCCCACCATGTCCTTCAGGTGCACCAACGGAAAGCGCCCCGCGTTCTCTGCGATAAAGGCCGCGGGATCACGCCCTCCATACTGCACCCAATAGACATCGCATTCGAACCCGACAAGATCCGGGTCGGTCTCGGCGAGCAGGATGTCCATGCCGCAGGTGTCGCCCAGGGGCTCGAACTCAAAAGCGTGGTTGTGATAGTAGAGAGACATGCCCACTTGTTTCAGGGCAGCGCCTGCACGATTGAGCGCCTTCGCGGCCGTCCGGAAACCCTCAAGACCGCGGTACGCTTCGGCGAGGTAGGGCACACCCACAAAGCGGCTCCCCAGACGCTGATAGTAGTCAATGACATCATCCAGATCATCGACCATGCGCTCCAAGGGGACATGGCTGCCCGCCAAACCAAGCCCAGTCTCGTCCAGCAAGGCTCGCAGTTGGTCCGCTGTGAGCCCACCATCTCCCGCCAACTCCACGCCCGCGTACCCGAGCTCGGCCACACGGTGAACCGTACCCGGGAAATCCATGGCCGTCTGATCGCGCACTGTATACAACTGAAGAGCGATGGGAACTGTAGACACCTTTCCTCCTTCTCAGGAACCTGCTACGTCTCGACTGTCTGCGCGGGGCATCGGGTGAGCGCTTGCTCGCGTCCTCCTGCCACGACGCTCCTCACGGGCCCGCTCCCGTCGCACGCGTCGATCCAACGCCCGCACAACACGGTGGTGCTTGTCGCGCGTCAGGGGATAGTACCATGCAACCACCATGGCGGCCACCACGAGAACCAATCCGCCGGGCCCTGTCATCATACGGATGGCCGCCAGTGCAGAGTCCGTCTGCTCAAAGAAGCTGGCACCAGGTGGCGGCGACCGATACCCAAACCAGCCCAGAACCTGCAAACCGAGAAAGATCGCGACCGCCCCCGTCAGTTTGCGCAGGAAATTCTTGGCCCCGTAGAAAACGCCCTCCTGCCGCTTGCGGGTGCGCAGCTCATCCCAGTCGATGACGTCGGGAAAGATGGCCTCGGGTAGCACGTGGGCAGTTGAGACACTGAGTCCGGATAGCACCGCCAGCACGATCAGAAAGTTCATCTGCCCGGGGCGCACGAGCAAGATCGCCGCCTGGATCAGGGTCCAGAAGCCCATGCCGATCACATAGGCCCGGCGCTTGCCAACCCTGCCCGACAGCCACGTCCACAGAGGGACGGAAACCGTGGCCGTTACCATCATGAGCCCCAAGACCACTGACTGGATGGCGGTCTCATCGCCCAGCACGGACACGGTGGTCAGCAGATTCCCACGTCCCACCCAATAGAGGAGGAAGTACGGGATCATGAGGGCCACGAGATCGACAGCGATCCAGTTCAGCACATAGAGCCCTGTCGCAAACCGAAACGGGATGTTACCCCACACGGCGTGCAGGAGGTCCCGAATCGGCAAGGGATCCTCAGCAGCCACGGGAGATGGCCCCTCTCGCACCAGGGCCGCGATGACGAGAAACGGCAGCGCCGAGACTGCCCCAAAGATCGAAGCCACAAGCACATAGGCCTGCTGTGCTGTGCCCCCAGACTTGACAACGCCATTCACAACCATGGGTGCGGCAACTGCCGTGGCTAGCGAAGCCAGCAGGTTGAATACCATGCGGTAGCCGGTCAGCTCGGTGCGTTCGTCATAGTCATCGGTCATCTCGGCCGTTAGCGTCATGTATGGCACGATGACCAACGTCTGAAGTGTGTCGCTCATCATAAAGGCCAACGTGACACCAACCATCCGAAGGATCTGGCTCTCCCAAGGCGGCGCCCACCAGAGCGCGAGAAAGCCCAGAGCATACGGGATGGCAAACAGCGCCAGGAAGGGCCGACGGCGCCCCCAACGCGTGCGGGTGGCATCGCTAAGCCGCCCGACAAGGGGATCGTTGATGGCATCCCAGATGACCCCGATCACCGCCGCAACCGACGCCAGACGCGGGTCTAGGCCTACAACGTCGGTAAGAAAGATGGCATAGAAGAACTGTCGCAGCGTACCATACGTGGCCATGCCCAGATCCCCGCTGCCATAGATCAACTTGACCCACGTCGAGAGCCGGCGTCGGGAGCTCGGGACCTCATCCGGCACGGACACCGTTGCGACGTCTGCCATAGAGCCTCCCAGAAGCGACTAGAGCAATCCGCGATAGATGCGATGCACCTTGTGCCAGTTGATCCCGAGCGCCTTCATGTCGCCCAGGCTCTTCACGTTGCGTTCCTCCACCTGCACCGCTTCACCCGTCGTATACTCGCCTTGCAAGAGGGTGCGAGTCAGCTCTGCATACAGCACAGCATTGGCGCCCGAGCCCTGAAACGCCGGCAGGACTCCCACCCCGTTAAAATCGATGTGCTTGGTGGTGCGAAAAGCTCGCATGATGTGCCACCAGCCAAAGGGGAAGAGCCGCCCCCTCGCCTTCTGAAGGCCGTCGCTGATATCAGGGAACGCAAACACAAAGCCGGCGACTTTGTCATCCTTGAGCACCAGTTTGATGAGCTCAGGCCGAGCGATGGCCAGCAGCCGATCCGCGATCACCTCCAGCTCTTGCTCAGTGACGGGACAGAACTCCCAATGCTCCATGAAGGCCGTGTTGTAGATATGCCCGATGCGCGGCATCCAAGCTCGCATCTCGTCCTTGCTCTCAAAGCTCTTGACACGAAAGTTGCGCCGCTCCAGGACCCTGTCGGCAACGTCCAGGAACCTCTGCGGCAAGCCCTCGTTCCGGGTGATCAGCCCAGAGTAATAGTCAGTCTCCTTGCAGAGCCCGGCCGCTTTCGCCAGGGCGTCATAGTAGGCATAGTTGTAGGCGATGTTCACAGCAGGGCGATGCTCAAACCCCTCCACCAGCAACCCCTGCGAATCGGCCTGAAGAAAGCCCTTGGGGCCGATGATTCCCTCCAGCCCACGGTCGCGAGCCCAAGAAAAGGCCGCGTCAAAGAGCATGCCCGAGGCTTGCGTATCCTCGATGCAATCAAACAGATAGAAAAAGGCCAGCTTCTTGCCCCGAATGCGGTTGAACCTCTGATGCTCGAGCACCGCGATGCGGCCAAGGACGTCCTGGCCGCTCTCGACGAGGAAAAACGCCGCATCAGAATGCGCATAGAAGGGATGCTGATCGCGCATCAGTGGCTTGCGCGCCTCGGAAAGCAGCGGAGGTACCCACTGGGGGCAGTCTGCATACAGCTCGAACGGAAAGCGCACGAAACGGTCAACCTGCGGCCTTTGCTTTGTATCCAGAGCGCGTAAGCGCATAGCCTCCCCTCTTCCAGACACAAGAGCTACGCGTACGGAAGCGTAGAACCGTTGTGTCAGCAGCCAAGCTTGCCTATGGGCAGGCAGCCCTTCCGTAGGCCCCATGATAGGACCCCAGTCTGGCGATGTCCAACCGTGGCGGCTCGACCGCGTCCCAAACGGCTCCTTGGGGTCGTCTAGACAACACCGCTATAATGGCATCCGGCTGACGTTCCATCATCAAGGCTAGGCCACACCGTGACAGATCCGTACCAGGTGCCGGATCCATCCGGCAAGAAATCGCGGCGATACGTTCTCGTGCTCGTGCCAGTCGCCATCTGCGCGCTCATGCTCTTGCTGGCCGCGCGTCCCATGCTCACGCTCGCAGCACGCGTGCTAGAGGTCAGCCACGATCCCGTGGCCTCTGACGCCATCTTTGTGCTCGGAGGAGGCGATGGCTCCCGCTTGCGCCTAGGCGCAGAGATCTACGAGCAAGGCTATGCGCCCATGGTGCTGACGTCGGGCAAAGCACCGTCGCTGCCGGGTTTCGACACGCCCTTTGCCGAGTTGGCCGCCGACTATCTCACCAAGCTAGGCGTGCCTCGAGACAGGATCGTACCTCTCAGCACCACAACCTCCACGTATGAGGATGCCATAGCCGCGCGCAACCTATGCCAGGAGCGGGGTTGGCAGACCATCCTCGTCATTACGGACGCCTACCACTCGCGACGCGCAAGCCTCACGTTCAGGCGCGTGTTCGCAGATAGCGGCACCACGACCGTGTTTGTGGCATCTTACCCAGAGTGGTATGACACAGACGATTGGTGGCGCCAGGAAAAGGCACTGCTTGCCATCCTCCAAGAGTATGGCAAGCTGGCCTACTATGTGTACAAGGGCCGCATCCCCTGACCTCTAATGCGGGATGACGAGGGTCTTGATGTCGGCGCCTGCCGGCTCCTCCAGGGCCGTCGCCAGCTCTTCCAAAGGAATCCTGCGCGACAGCAACGGTGCCACGTTGACCTGACCCGCGGCCATGGCGGCTATGGCCCGTGCGTGCGTAAAGGGGTTGATCCGTGCGCCACGAATCGTAAGCTCCTTGCGGAACACGAGATTCGGCTCGATGGGCACCCTTTGCCCTGGAGGCGTCACCCCGAACCAGACGACTGTGGCCCCCTCAGCGGCCCAATCCACTGCCTGGCCCGTCGTGGGAACCGATCCGACCGCCTCTAGTACCACATCGGCGCCACCTTCGAGCCCGCCTCCCGCTGCCAGCGGATCCTCTGACAGTGGATTCACAACGGCGTCGGCGCCTAGCTCGAGGGCCATCTGGCGTCGCTCTGCCACCGGATCGCTCAGCACCAGCCAGGAAGCTCCCGCGGCCCGGGCTAGCTGCGCCAGGATCTGCCCAATAGCACCTCCGCCAATGACGGCTACGCGATCCCCCGGCGCGATGCCAGCGCGGTCGATCCCGCGCATGCAGCAAGCAACCGGCTCGGCCATGGCACCTTCCTCCAACGTGACCTGCTCAGGCAATCGGAAGCACTGCTGCTCCGGCGCCACCATAAGCTCAGCGAACCCGCCATCCACGTCCACGCCCAGCGCTCGAAGGTTCTGACACAGGTGGATCTGGCCACGGCGGCAGGGCCGACACAGCCCGCAAGGCATGTTGGGATCGATCGCCACGCGGTCCCCAGGCGCCAACGTTGTGACGCCATCGCCAACCGCTAGCACCTCCCCGGAACACTCGTGCCCGATGATGACGGGAGGCACCGCCGTGAACTCGCCGTGCATGATATGGCGATCCGTCCCGCAAATGCCGCAAGCAGCCACACGCAGCAGGACATCATCTGGTCCAGGTTCGGGATCCGCATGGTGAGCATCGACGCGCAGATCCCCAACTCTACGAAACACCGCCGCCTTCATGGCACCTCCTCAGGCTCTGATCCTATCATGGGCCTATGGTACGCTGTTTTGGACGGGCTCGCCAAGGAACGCGACCCACACCTTCGTTTGGCACAAGAGAAGGCACATGCTATACTCACAGTTCGTGACGCAGGGACAGGCTTCCATATGGCCTGTCCCGCCAGCCTTTCCGCTCCCGACGCAGAGGTTCGGGGGCGACATCCATGGGAAGGAGATTCCCCCTTGAGAAGCTACGAGTTGCTGTTCATCGTCCAGCCTGGCTTGGATGAGGACGAGATGGATACCCTGATGGAGCGCATGCAGAGCGCGGTGCGCGACAACGGTGGCAAGATCCTCCGGATCGACACGATGGGCCAACGCAAACTGGCCTACCCTATCGGCAAGCACACTGAGGGTCGGTACATGATCCTTCAAGCCGAGATGGATCAGACCGTGATCCGCCAAGTTGAGCGCCTCATCGCGCTGTCGGACGACATCATCCGTCATCTGTTGGTCCGAATGGACGAAGAAGAGGAATAGGAACGCCCGCGCGCGCGAGGCACGGGTGCATTTGGGATCAGGAGGCTGCAGTGGCTGATAGCGATAACAGAAACCGTTCCGGCGGTCGGCGCCGCTCAGGAAGGCGTCGATTCGGTCGCAGGCGCAACGTGTGCCGCCTATGCGCGAATGGCGTCGAGTCCATCGACTACAAAGACGTGAACACGCTGCGACACTATGTAAGCGACCACGGACGCATTCTGCCCAGTCGTCGTACCAAGACATGCGCCCGCCATCAGCGGATGGTGTCAACGGCCGTCAAGAGAGCTCGCCAGGTGGCACTCTTGCCCTATAGCGCGAGCCACGTTCGCGAAGACGGCTCCTGAAGCTGACAAGAGTCACACTACCGATATACCGACGAGGGCATGGGCCACCTTGGCTCCGATGCCCTCGTTATCGTATGGAACATGTCCTTGCACCGGCTAGATGAAAGGTCCAGATGAAAGGCACTCACGACGCTGAGCCAAGACCCCTAACGCGGAAGCAGATATCGCGTCGAGAAAAAGAGCTTCGCACTCGACGCGTGCTTGTCCTTGCAACGGTGGCCGTTGCTATCCTCGTCATCGGCGTGCTGGCTTGGGGATTGATCGAGCAGTACGCGCTTGAGCCGCGCAAGTCCGTAGCCACGGTTAACGGCGAGTCGATCACGGTGCGCGAATATCAGACGCTCTACAGGTTCCGGTATTGGACCTACTCGAACTACATTCTGCAACTTCAGGTCAACGCCCAGTCGCTCACCGCGAGCGACGATGACTCATCGCAAATGATCGCTGCCATCGAGCAACAGATCCAGCAAGTGCAAAGCGAGATGATGCAGCTCCCCAGCATCGTGCTTGAACAGCTCATCGAAGACCGCCTCGTACGGCAAGCCGCCGAACGAGAGGGCATCACGGTTACTGATGCCGAGATAGACGGACGCCTCCGCCAAGAGTTTGGCTTCTCCGAGGAGCAGACAGAGGCCAGCGAGACCCAATCGGACTTTGAGACGGTCTATGCAGAGTGGATCGCAGCCGTCACAGAGCAAGCCGAGGTATCGGAAGCGGACGTCCGGGAGTTCGTGGCGGGAGACCTGTACCGCTTCAAGCTCGAGGATATCATCATCGCCGATGTGCCAACGACGGCCGAGCAAGTGCACGCGCGCCACATCCTTGTCGATACCGAGGAAGAAGCGCAGCAAGCATTGGCCCGAATCCAAGCGGGCGAGAGCTTTGAGACTGTCGCTGCCGACGTGTCCGTGGACACCTATTCGGCGCAGGCAGGCGGCGATCTGGGGTGGTTCCCGCGCGGGGCCATGGTGCCCGAGTTCGAGGACGTGGCCTTTGGCACACCGCCCGGAGAGATCAGCGATATCGTCGCCAGCGACTATGGCTATCACATCATCCTCGTCGAGGAGTATGACGAGGATCGCGAGCTTGAGCCTTATATGCTAACCCAGAAACAGAACAAAGCCGTCGGAGAGTGGCTGCAGCTACAACGCGAGACAGCCGAGATCGTACGGTCGTGGGATAGCTCCTATGTCCCAGAGATCGGCCAATCAGGCTCCCTCAGCGGCTAGCCGCTGACCTTGCGGCGGACGTCTAGGACGTCTTTGACATTCTGGAGGTTGGTCAAGAGCTCCGAAAGCTGGCGCACGCTACGAATACCCACTGTAGCCACAAGAGCAGCCGTATTGTCCTTGTTGGTGACCACATTCACCGCGCTCATACTGATCCCCAGATCCGCGATGGCTGCTGCCACATCGCGCAGCAGCCCACTGCGATCAAAGGCCTCCACTTGGATGACCACTGGATAGGCCTGCTCAACCTTGCCCCATCGCACGTCGATCAAGCGCTCGGTATCGGGGAGATTGAGCACATTTGGGCAGTCGGCGCGATGGATGGTGATCCCTTTGCCGCGCGTGATATAGCCCACAATGCGATCGCCCGGCACAGGGTTGCAGCAAGCTCCGATGCGCGTCAGCAAGTCGCCGACGCCGTCCACTTGAATATCCGAGACGGCCGTCTCGGGGATGGCCTTGAGGTGCAGCACCTGGTCCTTGGCATTGGCGTCATCGATCTTGTGTGCGATGGTGCTGGGGCTGATGTCCCCATAGCCCACTGCGGCCATAAAGTCGGCCACGTCACTATACTTGAAGAGCTCTGCGATCTCGCCGTATGACTCCTGCTCGATGCCGAGACGACGCAGCTCTCGGTCAAGGATCTCTCGCCCAGCTTGGACCATCTCCTCGCGCTGCTGCCGCCGGAACCAGTGCCGAATCTTCTGTCGCGCCCGCTGCGTCGCCACATAGGCCAGATGGGGATTCAGCCAATCGCGGCTAGGCCCGCCCTGCTTGGCCGTGAGAATCTCCACCTGCTCGCCCGTACGGAGCTGATAGTCCAGCGGAACTAGCCGACCATCCACCTTGGCGCCACGACAGCGATGGCCGATCTCAGAGTGGATCTGGTAGGCAAAGTCGACGGGAGTCGCCCCACGGGGGAGAGACACAATGTCACCCTTGGGCGTGAACACGTACACCATCTCGGGAAAGACGTCGCTCTTGACCGAGTCGATGAACTGCTCGGCATCCTCCACATCCTCGCGCCAGTCGGTAGCCTGTCGCAGCCACGCAATGCGGGCATCCAGGTTTGGGTCGCGCGAGCTCGTGCCTTCCTTGTAGCGCCAATGTGCCGCAATGCCGAACTCGGCCACGCGGTGCATCTCTTCGGTGCGGATCTGGATCTCGAGCGTTTTCCCATCGAGGGCAACCACGGCCGTATGGAGCGATTGATAGAGGTTCCCCTTGGGCATGGCGATATAGTCGTCAAACTCCCCAGGAATGGGTCGCCAGATGCTGTGCACCATCCCCAGCACGTGATAGCACTCGGAGACCTCCTTGACGATGATACGTACGCCTCGTAGGTCGTAGATCTGATCAAACGTGCGGTGTTTTTCCTCCATCTTGCTAGCGATGGAATAGATGTGCTTCGGTCGGCCTGTGATCCGCGCCTCTATGCCCTCGCGCTTTAGGCGGTCACGCAAGACGGCCACGACCCGCTCCAGGTAGGCAGCTCGCGAAGCACGCCGCTCCGAGATCAACCGTGCAATCTCGTGGTAGCTGTCAGAGTCGAGGTAGCGGAAGGAGAGGTCTTCCAGCTGCCACTTGAGCTGCCAGATGCCCAATCGGTTGGCCAAGGGAGCAAAGATGTCGAGCGTCTCGCGCGCCTTGCGCAGCTGCTTTTCCGGCGCGATATACTGGAGCGTCCGCATATTGTGAAGACGGTCAGCCAGCTTGATGATCACGACGCGGATATCGTCCACCATAGCGAGGAACATCTTGCGCAGGTTGGCGGCCTGATCGGCTGCCAAGTCCTGGCGGTCTACGTTGCTCTTCTGCTTGATGCGCCGCAGCTTGGTGACGCCATCCACGAGATGCGCCACTGTGGTGCCAAACTTGCTTTCCAGCGTCTCTACCGGCACCCCGCAGTCCTCTAGGGTGTCATGCAGCAGGGCGGCCGTGATAGATGACGCGTCCATCTGGAGATCTGTGAGGATAGCGGCCACCTCAAGAGGATGGACGATATAGGGATCGCCCGACTCGCGGACCTGGCCCGCATGTGCCTCTTGCGCAAACGCGATGGCTCGCTCCACATCCTCCACAGCATGCGGATGCAGCGAGCTGATCTCACGGACCAGATCGCTCGCGTACTGTGACCAATCATCGGTTTGCTGCTTTCGTTCCTCGACCGCTGCCATATTGCTCACACTTTCGAGACCGTTCGCCGCTTCC
>CAYOBT010000041.1:0-11593 GCA_964402205.1 uncultured Anaerolineales bacterium | reverse complement strand
CATCGCCTTGCCGTGTGCGTCCACCCATTGCCCCACCGATTGCAGACGCTCGATGGCCTCGGGTGGCACCGAGCCGTCAGGCGCGGGACCGATGTTGAGCAGCAGATTGCCGTCTCCGGCCGAGGTGCGGTTCAGCAAGCCAATGACCTCTCGGACCGACCGCCAGTCGATGGCTGACGGCATATAACCCCAAGAGCCGTTAAAGGTCATGCAAGCTTCCCAGGAGCGGCCCTCCTCGGCGGCGGTGACGTGCTCCTCCGGCGTGCCGAAATCCTCGTCGAGCTGCGAGCGGTTGTTGATGATGATCTCAGGCTGGAGTTCTCGGACCATCCGGTTCATCTTGACGCTCTCCCACTGCTCAGGGCTCTTGAGCGGCCAGGAGACGTCGTACCAGAGGATGTCCAGTTTGCCATACTTGGTGCAGAGCTCACGCACACATCCTTGGGTGAAATCGAGAAAGCGCCGACGTGCGGCCTCGTCCGTGGCGCAACGCGCGCCGTCGGGATGATGCCAGTCCATGAGCGAGTAGTAGAACCCAACCTTGAGCCCGTACTCGTGGCAGGCATCGACGTACTCGGCGACCAAGTCGCGGCCTGGTCCGTGCTTGACGGCGTTATAGTCTGTCTGCTGCGTATCCCACAAGCAAAAGCCCTCGTGGTGCTTGGTCGTCATGACCATGTACTTCATGCCGGCTTGTTTGGCGAGCTTGGCCCAAGCGCGAGCCGCACCAGGCTTGGGATGCCAAGAGTCGGCAAGCTTTTCGTACTCTATCACCGGGATGCGCTCGCGGTTCATCACCCATTCGTGGCGGCCCAACTGGGCATACAGTCCCCAGTGGACGAACATGCCAAAGCGAGCGCGATGCCACCAGCGCATACGCTCCTCGCGAGTGGCGGCGGTCTGTTGCAGATAGGCTTCCTTGTCCATGGTAGAGCTCCTTCTCTTCGAATTGACGTGCGTTACGCGCGGATACTAGGAACGGAACGCAATGCCGAGATCATCGGCGATCTGTCTGATGTGAGCTGCCGCTGCGCGGTACTGATCTGGTTCGGCCAGATGCTCGAGCATCAGCGGGGTGTCAGGATCGCAGGCATCAAGCCGCGTCAGATAGGTGCGATAGTCCAGAGCTCCTTCTCCAGGGGCCGCCTCGTCCAGGTGAACCGTGAGCCTCTCGGAAAGACGAATATCCTTCGCGTGGCAGCTACGGATGCGGTCGCCCAGCAGATCAAAGCACCGATCAACCAGTTCGCCATTCCGGAAGTAACGCGAGGGGCTGTTCACCAGGTTGACTGGGTCCAGATGCACGGCGAACTGAGGGCGGTCAATCGCCTCGATGAGCGCTTGGTACGACTCGGGCGAATCCGGATAGGCCCAGGGCATCGTCTCCAGAGCGTACGTAGTCTCGCTAGGCCCGACGGCATCGATGATCTCCTGAACCGTCTCGATGATGCGATCGAACGTTGCGTCGGTTAGGTCGTCGCGATGCGGACCGTCCCACTGGGCAGAGCGGGATCCAGCGATGTTGACACAACAGCGGGCACCAGCGCGCTCGGCGAGTTCGAGCTGGCGTTTGCACTGATCAATCGCTTGGCGAGCCAGCTCCGCGTTCGGGCTCAGCGGATTGCTCCACGCGCCGACCTCGGCGATGACGATACCGTGCGTCTCAGCCGCCTGGCGGTAGGCGCGGATTTCGTCGCTCAGCGCGTCATGCGTCGTAGGCCAGTAGGCCGCCGTATAGCCTTCACGCTGCAGGGCCACGATCCACGCATCGGGCGTCGCCTCCTCAGGCCAGACAGGTCCTCCTAGGCGCATATCACCTCCTATGACCATGGATGCATGGCCATTGTCGCGCCGAGGGCCGCGATGTCAAGGTCATACGGCTTGATTCGCTTGGCGGACGTTGCTAGAATGTCTTTGTTGCAAATGCATGCAACAAGCGCATAGACGGGGAAGGGGTGAGACGGACCATGTGCATGGTGGATGCGTATCTAAACGGCGAGAAGCTGATCGAGAACGTGACCTGGGTAGAGCCGACCGACGACGGCGTGCTGGTGCGTAGCTACTTTGAGCCGCCGCGTACCATCAAGGCGCGGATCCAGGCCGTGGATCTGACGGCGAACCGGGTGCTGCTTCTATCGGAAGAGGCCGTATCATCGACGGAGCACGTAGCATGAACGACCTGGAAAAGCTAGCGACGCTGATCCCCCATTGGCGCGACCATAACCGCGCTCACGCTCAAGAATTCGCCACGTGGGCTGCAAAGGCGCGCGCGGAAGGCATGCCAGGCATTGCAGAGCTCGTGGAGCGCGCGGCGGCCGCGCTTTCCGGGGCCGATGGGGACTTGGCAGAAGCGGCATCACAGCTGGAGGCCGCTGGCATAGAGGCGCATCATCACCATCACCCCGGCGAACACGAACACCACGCGCACTAGGCGTCGCGAGCGGCCTCGCTAGAGAACCTGATAGGCAGGCGCACAGGGATAGTAGACGACCTCTAGCGCCGGGAATGCCTCTGCGAGCTGCTTGGCGAACACGCGCAGGCCTGGGTTCTCCGAGGAGACGTGGCTGGTCTCGATCATGGGGATGCCCAGATCGGACGCGAAACGGAACCCATAGTCATCGCTCTCGCCGGCGATCAGGGCATCCACGCCCTGCGCGACGAGTTCCTGCTGATACGAGACGTTCACGAACAGCCCTAGGCCCCCCCACGGGAGCCCCACCCGATGGACCACTTGGCGTGGTCCTTGGGGCAGCGAGACGCGAAGATGCGCCATCCCCATGCGCCGCTTGACCTCCTGGACCAGTTCCTCGATTGGACGAGGCGCGATCTCATAGACTTTGACAAAGCCCTTCTCATAGCATGGATCCGGTAGCCCCAACAGGGCTGCGAAGGCATCAAAGACAAGCAGTTCGTCCAGCGTGCCGTGGACGCGTGCGTAGACCATGCCGTGTTCTTCGAGCAGCTCGCGACGGAGCACATTGCTGGGCCAGGATGCCCAGTCGGGATGGTCCTCGCGGAGCACGAGCGGGTCGTACGGATGGTAGAGCTTCTCGTGACCCAGCACCAGGTCGTAGCCATGCTCCCCCGCGTAGCGTAGAGCAGGCGCAGAGGGAACAAAGCAGACGAGCACGCGCTGCAGCTCTTGCGACGCTTCGCCTAGGCGTACGCCCTCATCGGGATGGAGATCGTGGCCACTGCGGTCGGTTACGTATGTCAGGATATCCTGTACCGTCGTCATCCTTTGCTTTACCCTAGCCTCTCAAACGCGCCTGCTAGCAGATGCTGTTTGTACTCGATATACCACATAAAGTTGTCGAACGACACGTCTGGTGGAACAGTGTGATCGATTGTGGGGATATAACCTCCCTCAACGATGAGCGGCGCCAGCTCCAGGAGATGCGCCGTGATGGCCTTGGGGCCATGGACGAGCACCCGCTTGTCAACGCCGCCCCAAAGACGGAGCGGCTTGCCGAACTGCTTGCGCAACACGACAGGATTCGCGTCAGATGCACGCTCGAGCGGAAACAGCACGTCCACACCCGCTTCCATGAATTGAGGGACGAGGATCGTTGGGTTGCCGTCGGTGTCCAGCGCCACATAGCGGACGCCGTTGGCCTTCATGGTTGACACCAGCCGCTTCAAGTGGGGGAAGATGAACTCCCGGTAGGTGGCTGGACTCAACAGTGGCCCGGCCTTCATCGAGAGATCCTCGTTGAGAACAAAGTACTCCACGTCGATCTTGGCGAGGACGGGGAGGCTTGTCTCGATGACGAAATCGGCAAACCACTCCATCATGTCGTGCATCATGTTGGGATAGTCGTACCAGGCCAGGGACAGGGCCTCGGTTCCCATGAACTCTCGCGCTCGCCAGTAAAAGCCGTTGGCCGCACAATTCTCGCCTAGCACCAACGGATAGTCGCGTTGCTTCCACCGCGCGATGCGCTTGTCTAGGTCGGACGGGTATCGCTCATCAAGGGCAGGGATCAGCCGCTCTCGCTTGAGCCTGGCCCAGTCGTCAGGGGTTTCGACCGGAAACGATAGGTACTGATCCATGGACATCCGGCCGCCATCCTCGGTGCCCGCTTTGAGGGCGCGTCGCACGATGCCTTTGGAATCCCGGAAGACCTCATAGCGGTCTGTTTCCTCCATGGTCTCGTACGCGAACGGCGGCACGAAATCATAGTTGACGGGGATATAGTCACGGCGATCGAGTCCGATGGCATCATCATCATAGAACCAGTTCCAGCCGAACTCGCCGGCCCGCTCTGGGTCTTCTTCGAGCCAGCGGGAACGAGCCTGGGGCCATACGCCTAGCTCGTGGTTTGGACGACGATCGCACGGTTCATAGTCCATGCACGCGATGAAACGCTCGAGATCAGACACCATGGCTCGCTTCCCTTTCCTCAAAGAAACCCTGTGGCCTACTCTAGCCGAAACCGGTGAAGCCGTCTAGCGATTGGTCGAGTTTGCGAGAAAACGCACGATTTCGTTTGACGCCCCTCGAAACGGTCCCTATAATGGCGGCCGATGGTGACGACCAGTGTCTGCATCGCCAAAGATCGAACTCCCGAGGTGGGGTACGGCGGCCGCATTTGGTTGAGCCAAACCTGCATAATGCCCGGTTGGTGCGAATTCCCCCTTCACAGCAAAGGTGCCTGACTCGATGGCTTCCAAGTCCAACGTCCTCATCCTTGGCGGCGGCATCTCCGGGATGACGGCTGCCCTGTCGTTGGCCAAGCGAGGGGTGGCGGTCCGTCTGGTCGAGAGAGCCTCAAGACTGGGGGGCAATGGACTCAAGGTGTGCTGCAAGGCCATCGATGGCGAGTGCCAGCTATGTGGGGGATGCCTCCTTGGCGATGCCATGCAGGAGATCGCCCAGACGCCCGACATTGTGATCGATACCAGTGCCACCGTCGCACGCATCGAGCGCCGCGACGGTAGTTTCGTGTACAGGACCAGCGGCGACAAGGACGACAGGCTCGCTGACGCTGTCATCGTCGCTACCGGCTTTCAGGCTATTGACGCGCGCACCAAGGGCCCCTACGGCTGGGGGCAGCTCCCCATGGTGGTAACCGGACGCGAGATGGAAGAGGCCTTGGTGACCCAAGGACGCGCCGCTTGGGATGGGCGCCTGGATCGAGGCGTCGCCTTTGTGCAGTGCGTCGGGTCGCGTGACGAGCACGCAGGCCGGGGGTACTGCTCCCAGGTCTGTTGTCGCTATGCCATGCGTCTGGCACGCTATCTTCGCTGGCGTCGGTCTGATGTTGCCATCACGATCTTCAAGATGGATATGCAGCACACCGGGCGCGATACTGAGCTAGTGTGGGACAAGGTCGCTGGTGACGTGCGCTTTGTCTCGGGCCTGCCGGCTGTCATCCGTCGCGCTGCCGACGATCCCACGCTTGCCGAGTTCCTCATCGATGATACTACCGCCGTCGAGACGCGTCGGGAGACGTTTGGGTTGGTAGTGCTCTCCAATGGCATCGAGCCCCAGCCCGACGCCGGTGTCGTCGCGGATCTCTTTGGGCTTACACAGGACGATTTTGGCTTCCTGGCCACGGACGATGACGAGGTCAGCACCATAGCGCCGGGTGTCTTTGCTGCAGGCTGTTGTCAAGCGCCCCGCTCTATCGCGGCTTCGGCGTTCCATGCCCGGCAAGCCGCTGAGGCTTGTGCCAGCTATCTCGGAGGAGCCCACGCGTGAGCGATGCCGCTTTGATCGACCGTAGCGTGATGGTCGTGGGTGAAGGCGCGGATGCCAGAGGCGCGGCCTCGGCTCTGAGCGATGCTGGCTATGCTGTTGTGGCCGTCCCTCACCCTGCCAAGAACGGTGACGGTTCAGCTCGGCCCGGGCAGCGCATCGCAAGCGTGCAAGGTCATGTGGGCCGGTTCCGTGTCCAGCTCGAAGGGGCCAGTGAAGCTACGGTGGGCGTTGGGGCTATCGTGTTGGCTTTGGGGAATCGGCGGTTGCCGACGGCCCTGCCGCGGCCGCAGGGCACTCTACTGCCCGTCCTTACGCCAGCGAGCTGGGTAGCTCGCGTCCACGACGACCTAGCGGTAGAGTACCGCGTCGTCTGGGCAAGGCGTCGCGTGATCGTCCTGCTCGACTATCCAGAGAGCACCCCCAAAGAGACCGCCGCCGAGGCCCTGCGCGCCATTTCGGACGTTGTGGAGCTGGCGCATCCCGAGGTCTGCGTGTACTATCGCGATCTCCAGGTCGATACGCATAGCCTGGAGCGCCTAGCCCGCCGCACGCGTGAGCTAGGTGTCGTCTACTGTCGCTATGACAAGCTGGAGCTCTCCTTCGAGGATGATCACCTCGTTGTGAGCTCTGAGGAAGGGCAGCGGGTCGGCGACGTGCTCGTCGTCGCGGAGCGGATCGCTGCCCCGGCGGCGGCGCCCGAGCTCGCAGAAGAACTGGGGATCCTGCTCGGCGACGATGGCCTGCTGCAGGATGTGAACATGCGTTACGTAAGCGGCTCGCAGACCGTTCGTCGAGGCGTCTATGTGGTGGGGCGGTGCCACCTGGACGCAGATGCCGAGACGCAGGCTGCCGATCTGCAGCGGCTCTTGGGAGAGATCGTCGAGCTTCTTGGGCGCGGGAGCTTGCCCTTGCCAGACGAGTATGCTGATGTCTCCTCTGAGGAGTGTGTTCGATGCCTGACGTGCATCCGCACCTGTCCTCACCAGGCGGTAGAACTCCGATCGACAGACGACGTCACGGCCGCCTATGTGGTGCCGGAAGCATGCTGGGGATGCGGCATGTGTGTGGCCAATTGCCCCGTCAGGGCTATCTCGCTGGTTGGGGCCGAACACCTGGTCAAGCAGGAGGTTGTGTGACGCAAGGACCGGATACGTCTCCCATGGTGCTCATCGGCTGCCAGCGATCTGCGGGGGCCGCCCTGGAGCGCCTGGCCGTGGAGGGGCGCGCCCTGCCAGAGCATGTGGAGTGGCGCAGCGTCTCTTGCGGGGGCAGCATCGACGAGCTGATGATTCTGGAGGCCTTTGAGAGCGGGGCGGAACGCGTTCTAGTGGTCTCCTGTGCGGCCGGCGCTTGCCGATCCGTTGTAGGAGGCGAGCGGGCCAAGGCTCGCACAGAAGCCGCGCGCTCGGTTCTGCAAGAGATCGGGTTCGAAGAATGGCGCTTGCGGTACGAGACCATGGCGCCGAACATGGGTGTCGATCTGCTGCGTTGGATTGACGAGCTCAAAGCTCCCGCGGAGCAAAGCGTGGGTGACGCATGATCGTAGCCGAGCGGAAACCTATCCCCGAGATTCTGGACATGGTGCGTCATGCCGCCAGCGTCGCTGTCGTTGGGTGCGACACCTGCGTGGCGATTTGTATGGCGGGTGGCACCAAAGAGGTGGCGGTTCTGAGCGCGGCACTGAGACTCGCCGCCAAGCGAGAGGGCCGCGAGCAACTGATCACCGAGGCGTGCGTCGAGCGGCAGTGTGAAGAGGAGTTCAACGAGCCGCTCGTGGATCTGCTGGCGACTCACGAGCTTGTGCTTTCGATGGCGTGCGGTGTGGGCGTGCAGACCCTCGCCGAGCAGTATCCCTCGGCCATCGTCTACCCTGCGCTGAACACAAGGTTCATGGGCCGTCCCGAGGAGCTGGGAACCTGGTCGGAGCGCTGCCTTGGCTGCGGCAACTGTGTCCTGCACAAATTCGGTGGGGTGTGCCCGATCACACGCTGTTCCAAGAACCTCCTCAATGGGCCTTGCGGCGGCTCGGAGGATGGCAAGTGCGAGGTGGATCCCGACTTGCCCTGCGCATGGCAGCTCATCTACGATCGGCTAGCAGCCATCGGCCAACTCGAGCGCCTGTGGGAAGTGGAGCCGCCCAAGGATTGGACGACATCGCGAGATGGAGGGCCGCGCAAGGTGGTGCGAGAGGACATCGTTCCATGAAGGCGGGCTCCAAGCTTGAGGCGTTGCTAGGGCAGGCCGTCTTTGCGGTCACGGCCGAGCTGGGTCCGCCCAAAGGCCCCGATGTCTCGGTCGTCGATCGGAAGATCGAGCTGCTACGGAACGTGTGTGACGCCATCAACGTTACCGACAACCAGACCGCCATCGTGCGGCTTTCCAGCGGCGCCACCTGTGCGCGGCTGTGTGCGTCGGGTGTTGAGCCCGTCATGCAGATGACAGCTCGCGACCGCAATCGGCTGGCCATCCAGGCCGACGTTTTCGGAGCCGTCAGCCAAGGGGTGCGCAACTTGCTGTGCCTCTCGGGTGATCATCAGACGTTTGGCAATCATCCGCAGGCCAAGAACGTCTATGACATCGATTCCATTCAGATGATTGCCATGATCAAGGACATGCGCGATGAGGCGCGTACCCAGGGCGGCGATGAGATCGAGGGCGAGGTGCCCATGTTCATCGGGGGCGCCGCCAACCCGTTCGGCGATCCGTTCGAGATGCGGGTGATTCGTCTCGCGAAAAAGGTGGCGGCGGGCGTCGATTTCATCCAGACGCAGTGCATCTATGACATGCCGCGCTTTCGCGAGTGGATGCGACGGATCGTGGACCTTGGGCTTCATGAGAAGGTGCACATCCTAGCGGGCGTCATGCCGCTCAAGTCTGCTGGGATGGCTCGCTATGTGCATTCGAGCGTCGCTGGCATCCGCATCCCTGATGCGGTCATGAAGCGCATCTCGGGTGCAGGGCGCGGCAAGTCAGCGCGCCAGGAAGGCATGCGCATGTGCGCTGAGACCATCCAGGAGCTCCGCGAGATCGAGGGCGTCCATGGGGTCCATATCATGGCCGTAGAGTGGGAAGAGGCCATTGAGCCGATCACGGAGCAAGCGGGGCTTCTGCCGAGGCCGGATGCACTATCAACGTTGAGTGACCCGACGCTGGGGGATGAGGGAGAAAGTGATGGCTGATTGGAACCGGGCTTACGATGCCAACTTCAAGTACGACGTAGCCGCGCGCCCAGGGGGCGACCAGATCAAGGCTTGCTTCTCTTGTGGTACGTGTACCGCGGGTTGCCCTGTTACCGATGTCGATGAGCGCTTCAGCCCAAGGCGGATCATCCGGCAGGTGCTATTGGGACAGCGCGAGGCTGTGCTCTCTAGTGAGCTGCTGTGGTACTGTGAGCGTTGCTACGCCTGCACGGCCTACTGCCCGCAGAACGTCAAGTTCGGCGATGTGATGGGCGCGCTGCGAGAGATGGCCGTGGAGGAGGGCTACTGGCCAGAGGAAATGCTCCAGCGTATGCGCAACGTCGATCGTCTGGCACACAGCATCCGACTGGATCTGGTGCGCGTCGCCCTCGAAGGCGGCAACGGCTCTGCCCAAGAGGCCCTGGAGGATGCAGTCGAGGCCGTGGATCAGAAGATCAAGGACGCGTCCCTGTAACGCATTGCCTGCATAGGGCGGCACAAGCCTATCCAGAGGAAGGTTATGGAGTCTCAGGCTGACCGGCAACCCGTTGGCGCCGTACTCGTCGTGGGTGCGGGCATTGCCGGCATCCAGGCGTCGCTGGACCTGGCCGACTCGGGCTACAAGGTGTACCTGCTGGAGAGCTCCCCCGCCATCGGGGGAACGATGGCTCAACTCGACAAGACGTTCCCGACCAACGATTGCTCCATGTGCATCCTCTCGCCCAAGGTCGTCGAATGCGCGCGCCATCTCAACATCGAGCTGATGACCTGGTCCGAACTGGACTCGGTCGACGGCGAGGCGGGCGATTTTCAGGTGCGCGTCCGCCACAAGCCGCGCTATGTCGATCCCGAGCGTTGCACGGGCTGCATGGAGTGCACGGCCGAGTGCCCCATCGAGGTGCCCAGCGAGTACGATGAGGGCCTTGTCATGCGCAAGGCCATCTATCGCCCCTACCCGCAAGCGGTGCCCAACATCACCGTCATCGACAAGCGCGGCACGTCGCCCTGCAAGGCTGCCTGCCCGGCTGGCACAAGCGCACAGGGCTATATCGCTCTCATCGCTCAGGGGCGCTATGCCGAGGCCCTGGAGCTCAGCCGCAAGGCCAACCCCTTTACCGCCATATGCGGCCGGGTCTGCTATCACCCTTGCGAGACGGCCTGCAATCGCCAGCTCCTGGGTGAGGAGCCGGTATCCATTGCAGGGCTCAAGCGCTTTATGGCGGATTGGGCCCGCGAGCATGGTGACACCAAGGTGGCGCCCGTTCCCGTGACCCGACAAGAGCGGGTGGCTGTGGTCGGTGGTGGGCCTTGCGGGCTGACGGCGGCCCATGACCTAGCGCACCTGGGCCATGCCGTTACCGTGTACGAGTCGCAGCCCAAGGCAGGCGGCATGCTCCGTTACGGTATTCCGGATTACCGCCTGCCGCAGGATGTCCTCGATGAGGAGATTGCTCGCATCGCCGACCTCGGCGTGACGATCCTCACCAATTCGCCTGTGCGGGACCTGGATGCGCTTCAGGCCCAGTACGACGCGGTGTTCCTTGCCGTAGGGGCGCATCGGGCTCCCGGCTTGCGCATCGAGGGCGAAGAACTTGGTGGCGTACACTCTGCCATTGGCTTTCTGCATGCTGTCAACGCGGGCGAGCGCCCTGAGGTGGGCGAGCGGGTGATCGTGGTGGGTGGTGGAAACACTGCCGTGGACGCCGCCCGTTGCGCCCGAAGGCTTGGCGCCGAGGTCACCATCGCCTACCGGCGGTCCCGCGCCGAGATGCCCGCGTATGCCTTTGAGATCGAAGAGGCAGAGGACGAGGGCGTAGAGCTAAGCCTCCTCACCAACCCTGTGCGGATTCTCGGCCAGGACGGGCACGTTCGCGGCGTCGAGTTGGTACGTATGGAGCTCGGCGCGCCGGACGCCAGCGGACGTCGGCGACCGCTGGCCATCCAAGGCTCCAACTATCCTGTGGATGCGGATACCGTCATCCTAGCCATTGGCCAGCAGCCTGACGTCGGGTTCTTGCCCTCGGATGTGGAGGTGACGCGCCGCGGCACCATCGGCTACGACCAAGAGACCCTGGCGACCACGCGAGCGGGCGTCTTTGCGGGCGGTGATGCGGCGACGGGTCCCCGAAGCGCCGTCGAGGCCGTCGGTATGGGCCATCGCGCCGCTGAAGGGATTCACCGGTATCTCTCGGGCGAGATAGTGGAGCTGTTGCCGCGCATCGAGCCGGATGAGGTGGTACTGCTCGATCACGCCGAGGTTGCCAAGAAGGTGGCCGACGGCTTGGCAGTGCGGCGGCCGCGTGCTCACATGGCCGAGCTTCCCCCCGAGGATCGAGTGCGCACCTTTGCTGAGGTGGCCGCGGGGTTCACCGAGGAACAGGCCATCGCAGAGGCCGAGCGTTGCCTGGACTGCGCCGTCTGTTCCGAGTGCTACCAATGCGTTGCGGCCTGCAAGCCAGACGCTATCCAGCATCAATTTGGGGATACGTACAGCGATCTTCAGGTGGGTGCCATCGTCTTGGCGACGGGCTTCGATGAGTTCGATGCCGCGCGCAAGCACGAGTACGCTTACGGGCGCTTGAAAGATGTGATCACGAGCATCGAGTTCGAGCGGATCCTCTCCGCCTCTGGCCCGTATGCCGGGCACGTGCAACGTCCTTCCGATGGCAAGGAGCCCAGAGAGGTTGTCTGGATCCAGTGCGCCGGCTCC
>CAYOBT010000040.1:0-11784 GCA_964402205.1 uncultured Anaerolineales bacterium | reverse complement strand
CGCTGCGCTGGCTGTGATCATCTACTTGCTGAACCCCGACTATATGTCGCAGCTCTTTGAGCCTGGGCTAGTGCGTATCTTGCCGATCACAGCCGTCGTGCTGCAGATCATCGGATTCTTTGTCATGAAAAAGATCGTAGATATCGAGGTATAGGCGTTATGGGAGCTACAGGCTTTGACCTACTCGGCGTGCTCTCGTCACCGTGGTTGTTTGCGGCCCTGGTGACGCTCTCCGTCGGCCTTATCGCGCTGTCGCTTATGCCTTCGACAGCGACCAAGCAAGTCGAGGATCGCCTCGATGACTATGTCGATCGAGGCGATGTCATCGAGCAGGAAGAGATGCAGGGCTCCTTTGCGACGCGGGTGCTGTTTCCGCTGGTGCGCGGCATCGTGCGTGGCGTCGGAACGTTGGCGCCTAGCCGCGCCGCGGCGTCTACGGAGCAACTCTTGGTGGAGGCTGGTCGCCCCTATGGGCTAACGGTGCTGGATTTCTTTGGCCTGCGTGTGCTTGCGGTGGTCGCGATGGGAGGGCTCGGATTCTGGTTGTTCAGCAGGAATCTGCCGGCGAACCGGCAGGTCATCATGACCGGGGGCGCTGCCCTCGCCGGATACTTTGTGCCCACACTCTGGCTCAGGACGCGTACGGAGCGCCGAAAGAAGGAGATTCTGAAGGCCTTGCCCGATGCTCTGGACATGCTGACCATCGGCGTGGAGGCAGGTCTCGCCTTCGAGTCGGCGCTGCTTCGCGTGGGCGATCGTTGGGACAATGCCCTCACGCGCGAGTTTCAGCGCGCCGTGAGCGAGATGCGCGTGGGCGTCGCCAGAGACGAGGCACTGCAGCGGTTGGCTAGGCGTTCCGGGGTGCCCGAGTTGGGCACGTTCATTGCCGTGTTGGTGCAATCGAACCAGCTCGGTGTGAGCATCGCACAGGTGCTGCACAACCAGGCTGCAGAGATGCGCGTCAAGCGCCGCCAGAAAGCAGAGACGCTCGCCAACCAGGCTGCTACCAAGCTCGCATTCCCTTTGGTGTTCCTGATCTTCCCCGCCATGCTTGTGGTGTTGCTGGGGCCTGCTATCCCTACACTCATGGACCTGACGGGGCTCGCTGGAGGCTGATGAGGCACGCTGTATGACAGATCACGCGGCAGAGCAAAGCCAAGCGCCGACCGTGGACGATGCCCTCCAACATCCGCTGTATGCAGAGGGCGTTGGCCACATGCAGGCGGGCAAGTGGGCCAGAGCTATCTTGTGCTTCAGTAGCCTGGCGCACCAGTTCCCCAACGACGAGCGCGTGGCCGAGGCGCTTTCGCAAGCGCAGTTCAAGGCCGAGCTGGATGCGGGCACCCGAATCCGTCCCAAGCGCTGGGCGATTCGTTGGCGTCCCATCGTCTACGGTGTGTTGGTTGTCGCGCTTCTCGCGGCGGTGGTCTATGGTGGTATCGTCTTCACCCGAAAGGTAGTGACGCCTGCACTAGCCGAGCTGCGACAACAGCGTCTCCTCGACGAGGTGCTGACAGAAGGCCAGACTGCCCTACAAAAGCAGGCCTATGACGAGGCTGAGGCTGCCTTCTTGCGTCTTCTGGAGATAGCCCCCGCCGATGCGATGGCCAACGTCCAGACGGCCGAGGGGACGGTGAAGCGTAGCTATCGTGATATCGCTACCGAGGGTCTTGAGACGATCGCCGCCGAGCGGGAGCTAGAGCAGGAGTACCTCGAGGCCGTTGCCATTGAAGAGTCGGGCGATCTGGACGCCGCGTTGGCGGCCTATATGGCGCTGCAGCTCAAAGCCCCGAACTATCGCGACGTGCGAGTTCGCGTAACGGACATTCGTCGCACGCTGACGGCGTACGAGATGCTGGAGGAGGCCGATGCGCTCTTTGATGGGGGCGATCTGGCCGAGGCCATGACAGCGTACGAGGCCCTACGTGCTTACAACGCCAACTATGCGACCGCGCATGTGCAAGATCGTCTGTTCCAGATCTATCTGACGCTGGGGATGAACGAGCTCGATGCTCCGCGGCCGACGCGTGAGGACGTCCAGCGGGCAGGCGAGCTCTTTGCCAAGGCCGTGGCTTTCCGTCCGACGGACCCCGAGGCCACACGGGAGCACCGTCTCGCCCAGAGCTTTCTCGAGGGCGCAAGCTACTATGATCAGGGTGCCTGGGATATGGCTGTGGCTCGGTTGGAGGCGATCTATCAGGAGCGACCCGACTATTTGGGCGGACGCGTTCTCGAGATGCTGTATACCGCCTACATCGAGAGCGGCGATCAGCGCAAGCTAGCCGACGATCTCTATTTGGCGAACGAGCGCTATCGGGCTGCCTGCGCGCTTCCGGTGCAGGACAAGGCTCTGTGCACGGCCCGTATCGAAGAGATCCTGCCTTTCCTCACGCCGACGCCGACCCCGACGGTGACGCCTACGCCGACCAACACGCCGTTGCCAACCGCCGTGCCGACGCCTCGGCCTCTGGCGGCCTATCGCAATCAGATCGTCTTCTATTCGAACAATCCTGATGCCACAGGCCTGTGGGTGATGGATGCCAGCGGTCGCAACCGACGCTACCTTGGGAGCAGCCGCTGGATCGTGTCGCAGTACGAGGCCATGCGTGAGCAGGAGCGGTATTCCCCCGACGAGGATTACTACCTGTTCGTCCGCGAGGCCGGGTCGCCGCAGATCTATTACACGGTTCCTGATGACCCGAGCCTCGGTCCGCTCCCGGCCAAGCAGCTCACCGATATGTCTGGCACGAGCTACGATCCGGTCTGGTCACCCGATGGCGGGTTGGTCGCCTTCACAAGCAACCAGGATCAGAGCGATGATATCTGGACGGTGCGCCCCGATGGGAGCGGGCGCCGCAATCTGACGGAGAACCGCTATCCGTGGGACAAGCACGCATCGTTCTCGCCCGACGGCTCACGCATCGCGTTCTGGTCGAACCGGTCGGGCATCATGCAGATCTGGATCATGGACGCCGACGGTCGCAATCCTCGCAACATTAGCAACACGGATTGGGAAGAGTACGATCCGATTTGGATCAAGTGAGGTTGATAGCATGCTGAATCGCAATCGACGCAATACCGCACCAGCCGCTCCGGTTCGCCAGAACGCGCGGACGACGCAGAGCGAGTCCTATGGCAACATCCGCGATCGCGTTCAACGTCGACTGCTCTCAGAGCTGAGCCCGGCCGTCGATCTGGACAACGCCGAGGAGGTGCGCCGTAGCCTCGAACAGATCTTTGCGGAGACCATCGCCGAGGAGAACATCCCGCTCTCACGCAGCGAGCGTATGGACATCCTCGAGCAGGTGGTGGCTGACATCCTAGGCTTGGGCCCACTCGAGTCCCTACTGCGCGATGACACCATCACCGAAATCCTCGTCAATGGGCCCAACCAGGTGTTCATCGAACGGAACGGTCGCTTGCTTGATACCGACATCACCTTCCGCGACACCGCTGAAGTGATGCGCATCATCGACCGCATTGTGTCGCCGCTGGGGCGACGCGTGGACGAGAGCAGCCCGATGGTGGATGCCCGCCTTCCCGATGGCTCCCGTGTCAACATCATCATCCCGCCGCTATCGTTGGTGGGGCCTTGCATCAGCATCCGCAAGTTCTCTCGGCAAGCCTACACCGGCGAGGATCTCGTCCGCATGGGCACGCTCACGCAAGAGATCCTCGACGTTCTCAAGGCTTGCGTCATGGCGCGGCTGAACATCGTTATCTCGGGTGGCACCTCAAGTGGCAAGACAACCTTCCTCAACGTCCTGTCGAGCTATCTGCCGTCTTCGGAGCGCATCGTCACCATCGAGGACGCCGCCGAGCTCCAGCTCCACCAGAAGCACGTCGTCCGGCTCGAGGCGCGCCCGCCAAACGTGGAGGGCAAGGGGGCCGTGCCGCTGCGGCAACTGGTCATCAACTCGTTGCGCATGCGTCCCGACCGCATCGTCGTCGGCGAGGTCCGCGGCGGCGAGGCCCTGGACATGCTCCAGGCCATGAACACGGGCCACGACGGTTCGCTCACCACGGCCCACTCTAACTCGCCGCGCGACACGCTCCACCGTGTGGAGACCATGGTGCTTATGGCGGGCATGGAGCTCCCCCTGCGCGCTGTCCGCGAGCAGATCGCGTCGGCTTTTGATGTCATTGTGCATCTTTCGCGGCTGGTAGACGGCTCGCGTCGCATTGTTACCGTGAGCGAGGTGCAGGGCATGGAGGGCGACATCATCGTCATGCAGGACCTGTTTGAGTTCAAGCAGATAGATGTCCGCGATGGCCATGTCGTGGGCGAGTTTCGGCCCACCGGCGTCCGCCCCAAGTTCATGGACCGCGTCGAGCAGGCCGGTGTGCACGTCAACCCGAGAGTCTTTGCGCGCTGACACGTTCCGGGTTCGCGCTAGAGACCTGGAGGCACCTATGACCGAGTCGCTGATCGGTGGCGAACTGATGGGAACTTGGCAGCGCGAGTCCGTCGGCGCCGCCAGCCTGGCGGACGTCATGTCTGAGGTAGATGAGCAAGTGGCGGCGGGCGATACGGCCCGTTTCCGGCCCTTGCCATTGGGATTCGAGCCGCTGGATGACGTTCTCAACGGGGGGCTGCGGCCTGGTGAGCTCATGGTCGTCGGCGGGCCATTCGGTGTCGGCAAGACGATTCTGGCCTTGCAGATTGCTCGTAACGTGGCCGCTGCCAGCGAGACCGACGCTGCGCTCTATATCTGCTACGAGCATGATCGGGTCCACCTGATGTCGCGGCTCCTCTGCCTGGAGAGCGCCACCATGGCAGAGCCGCAGGATCAGCTCACGCTGCGCAAGTTGGCCGAAATGGCGTATGGCGCCGCTGGGCAGATGGGCCTGATCTCGCGGCTGCGGCGATCGCGGCGTTACGAGGCCCTGCTCAACCATGTGGGCACGTATGCCCATCGTTTGACGCTAGCCAAGGCCAGCGGCGATCAGACGAGGCTGGAGCAGATCCGCCAGTGGGCCCAGCTCGTGGCAGCCTCTGGCGCGCAACGTGTCTTGGTTGTCGTGGACTATTTGCAAAAGATCCCCGTCGTGGCGGAGCACATCCCGCCGGGGATGGAGCACATCACCCATCTCGCCAACGGCTTGAAGGAGATCGCGATGTCGCTGGAGCTGCGCATCCTGGCCTTGGCCGCGGCCGATCGTCAGGGCCTGCAGGCTTCGCGCATGCGCTTCTACGACCTCGAGGGCACCGCAGCCATCCAGTATGAGGCGGATGTGGGCGCAGTTCTCAACAGCAAGTATGACATCGTCAGCCGCGAGCATATGGTGTACAACCCGTCGCAGGCGCAGGCGATGCGCAACTGGGTTGTGCTCAGCATCGAGAAGAACCGCGCTGGCGTGAACGCTGTGGATATGGAGTTCGAGCTGGATGCGTCGCACTTTCACCTGCATCCGGTGGGCCAATTTGTGCGCGAGCGATTGATCGACGACAAGGTGGTCTTGGCATAGCGCTTGACGAGTGACGAGGCCATCTTGGCGGCGGTGGGAACCGAGGAGGGTGAGCCATGGCCGACGCGCTTGGTATTCGGCTCGACGACGGCGATGCGTGGTTCCCCATGGGTGACCTGGGGCGACGGCTTCGGGATGCTCTGAGCCCCGACTATGCGGTGGTCACCGAACCCCGCGTGTACGGTGAGGACTTGGATGCGCTGATTGTGGGGCCCCAAGGCGTTTACGTGCTGGCAACCATGGATTGGGCTGGCCGCGTCCGCACCTCTCGCTCTGGCCACTGGGAGGTCACCGACAGTGACGGGCACACCACGAGCTATCCCAACCCCGCGCCACGCGCGCAAAAGGGCGTGCGGGCTGTTCGGCGTTGGATGGCCGACGAGTTCCCTCGGCTCAAGCTGCCCATTCGCGCGCTTCTCGTCCTGGTATCCCCAAGGGCCGAGATTGAGACCTATGGTGCGACCGATCCGCCGGCAGTGGTGCTGGACAACCTAGGCCAAGAGATCGCGGCCATGCGACGCCCGTCCAGCGCCGTTTCGCTAGAGCGCGAACGGGTGCAAGAGCTGGCACGCGCCTTCCAGGAGCGCGAGCTTACCAGCCGGCAAAAGGCTACGCAGCCCTTTGTGTTCCGAAGTGGCGGCGTTTTTGGCAGCGGGCGAAAGGTCTGGACCATCCGAGCTGCCGTGAAACACATGGATCGCCGCCCCGACGATGGCGCCTATCACCTGCGCAACGGCACGCTGGAGCGGTGGCTGCGCGATCAGGGGGCGCGCCATTTGGCCACGCTGGCTCGCGAGGTCACCAATGTGCGCGAGAGCGATGCGCGCGTTGCCGTCGAGGAGTTCTTGATCGGGACGGGCTTGGTGCGGCGCCCAAAGCTGCGCTGGTATCCTCGGCGCGTGGACTTGGGCTATGTACTGCCTGGCGAGGATAGCGTGGCTCGCTGCCGGGTCCGCAAGGGCCTTGGTCGCGGCTATCTTTTCGGGCGAGTCCACACGCAAGATCCCTGGTTGCGCGTCGATCCGCAGCGATTCTCTGGCAGCGCCGAGCTGATGGTTTGGGCCAGCAGCGAGACGCTGAGCATCCAGCGCAAGGCTCACGTGTCGCCGTTGTATCTCGATACGAGTGCCACGGAAGAGCCGGTGGAAGTGCCCGCGAGGTTGCGGGTGGTTTCCATGCCTCACCGCATCAACCGCTGGGTGGTGCGGCCGCTGGTCGGGTTCCTATTGGGAGCCATCTTTGGCTCGGCGCTGGGCGTGCTCTTGGCACAGTATGGCATGGGAGTTCCTAGGCTGTTGCGGCGCCTCGGCTATGCCCGCGCCGATCTCCCCCAGACCGTCTTTGGGGTGGCCGTCGGCGCTTCGTGGGGCGTACTAGGGGCGTGGCGCGGCTTTCGGCAGCGGCCAGGCTGGCCGATCGGATACGCTACGCTGCGGTGGCTGCTCCGCCTAGGCATTTGGACTATCGCGCTGGGCGTGATTGCCGCGGCCGGCTTGGGAGCCTTGGTATGGGTCGCCGCTGTGCCGATCTCGCTCATTTCCAATACGGGGTTGCTGCTGGGGCTGGCGGCCCTGGCCTTTGCCAACATTCCGTCGACCGTCAGCGAAGTCCACGCGTCCATGGAAGAAGCTTCCACGGATCTGGAGGCGGTGGATCGCCGCGCGATGCGTCCGCTCGTCTCTGCGCTCATCGGTGTGGGGATCATCGTGGTGTTGGGTGCCGCAGGCTTTGCCTTGGAGCCCGTCTATCGCGAGGTGCAGGCCCGCGACGTGGCCGGCACTGTCCGCACCTGGGTGAGCCAGCGGGCTACCGCGTTCGGCGAGTGGATCGACGCGAGTCTCGACCGCCTCTACCTCGATCGGTATGACCGTCGCGCGCCGACGCACGTGCCTACGGAGGCGCCTACAACGGCGTCGTCGTCTCCGACGAGCGAGTAGGGGCACGGCATGCCGTGCTCGCGGTCCGGCGGTCTTGACCGCTGTCAGATCCGCGCGGCTCCCCTCGCGCGTGGGCATCATAGGAGAGGGTTGGGGGTCAGGTTTGCCACGCTACCGGCGAACGGATGCGAGTGAGAGCGACGCAGGGCGTGACGGCGGCCCTCCAAGCTTTGGGACGTTGACGCATGTCTGGGTGGCGCTGGCCGCTGCCGTGGCCTGGGGTGCGTTCACGGCCGGCTCGGCCCCTCCTAACGATCTCTGGTGGCATCTCCGCGCCGGCGAGTGGATCCTGGCGCACGGCACCATTCCCCGTGTGGACCTCTTTTCCTACACGCAAGCTGGCTCCCCTTGGATCTACCAGGCCTGGCTGTCCGAGGTCTTTTTGGCGTGGTTGCATGGTGTCGGCGGGATGCCGCTACTGGTGGCGGTGGGCGCTGCGCTCAACGTTCTGGGGTATGGGTTGGCGTTCTGGAGCGCTTTGAGGGGGAGGCGAGCGCCGCAGACGTCGGCGGGTCTTCGCGTTGGCGCGCTGGCTATGCTCTTGGGCATGATTGTGGGAGCCGCGGCGTGGCAGGTGCGGCCACAACTGCTTTCCATTCCGATGTTTGGCGGATTGATGGCGGCGCTCTGGGCAGGTGGTGCCGATACCGCCCGCGCCTCGGACGGCGTTCGCGTTCCCTCCGGTCTCTGGGCCTTGCCGCTCGGATTCGCGGTGTGGTCGAATCTCCACGGCGGGTTCGTTTTCGGATTGGTGGTCGTGGGCATCGAGGTGGCAGTGCGCGTGTGGCGTTGGTGGAAAGGGCGCTCACTAACAGCAAGGCATGCCGTGCCCCTACCACGGCCCCTAGCAGGGGCCGGGAACGCAGTGGCTACGCTCGCGTCTTTCCCCTGGCAGTGGGTACTCCTCGGGCTGCTGTGCGCCGTTGCCACCCTCGCAACGCCTCTTGGGACAGGCATGGTCGGCTATGTGCTTGGTTTTGCGCAACACCCCGTCACACGCAACCTCAACCTAGAGTTCGCCCCTGTGAGTGCCCGCGACCCCGTGGGCATCGTGTTCTTGGTACATCTGGGCGTGTTGCTGGCTCTATGGCTCTCGCAACGGCATCGCCCAACGATGCGTGAGGCCCTGCTGCTGATGGCCTTTGCCGGGCTGACCTTCGTGGCCGTAAGAGGCGTGCTCTGGTATGGGCTGGTTACGACGCCCATGACGGCGCGAGCCTTGGCGCGGACTCCCATGTTTCACGCGTCTCGCGGCGAGCGCGTGGGCGTGGTGTGGCTGAACCGCGTTCTGCTGGGCATGCTGGCGTTGGCCGCCATGGCCACCTGTCCTTGGCTGCGAGGCTATCTGCCGCATCCGGCCATCGATCCTGCGCACCCCTATTTGGGCGAGGATACGCCAGTTCGGGCGGTGGAGGTTCTGCGTGGGCTGGGGGACGTGCGGCCGTTTCACACGGAGGCCTACGGTAGCTATCTGATCCACGCTGCGCCCGAGATCCCGGTGTTTGTGGATACGCGCATCGAGCTCTATCCGCCGGACCAGTGGGACGACTATTTGGCGATCAGTATGGCCCGCTATGATTGGCTGGAGCGGCTGGAGGCGTATGGGGTCAACATGCTGTTGCTGGACAAGGAGCGACAGCCCGATCTAGTGGACGCGGTGGCCTCGGACCCCAGCGCGCGAAATGCCTGGGAGCCGGTGTACGAGGATGATCGGGCACTGGTCTTCAGGCGACGGTGACGGCCTGCCGCGAGAAAGGTCGTTAGAGAGGCAAACGCATGGCGAGACCCCATGGAGATCTGAAGCGCTTCCGGGCGACGCTGCTGGCTCCAGACTCAGCTACTGATGGCGCGGTGCTCGTCCGCAACGGGCGCGTTGCGGCGCGACTGTGGCCCAGGCTCAAGGGGCTTTTGGGGACGCGGGAGTTGCTCCCGGGGGATGGCCTCCTCATCACGCCGTGTAACTCTGTGCACATGATCGGCATGCGCTACGCCATCGACGTCCTATACCTGGATGCTGAGGAACGCATCGTGGGCATGGATGAGAGGCTGCCGCCAGGGCGCATCGGTGGGCTGTACCGTGGCGCGCGGTATGTGATCGAGCTGCCGGCGGGCACGTGCGGGGAGCTCGGTGTGGAGGTCGGCCATCAGGTCGCTATTGGCCCGGTCGTTCCTGCCGCTCTGCCATCACAGGCGGTGGGCACCGGTGTGGATTGACACCGGATGGCGCGGCGCTAGACTGACTGCGGGGGATATGCTGCTCCCTCAGATCTAGCGCACATGCATGACCGTATCGACAGGAGACGCTTCTACATGGGCGACCCTCCGCATCGACTCGCTCCCAGGACTGTCGCATTGGCTCAGCGCGCTCTGGCGGGTGAGTTCGGGCGGGCTCTGGTGGATGTGCCCATCTTCCTCGATGACGAGCCCGAGCTGGCGGATGCCCCGGACGAGACCCGCTACGCTCGCGCCGTCCAACGCATCGCGCAAGAGGCGCCCGTGCGCATCGATCCAGATGAGCTTTTGGTCGGATCGGCGACGCTGGCGCTGGCACCGATGCACCGAGTGCCGGCGTACTGGCGGAGACGGAACCCTGGTGCGAGCCCTAGCGATGCCCCTTCTCCAGAGCCGATCTACCCCAGCACCAGCCATGTCACGCCAGGCTTTGACGTTGCGCTGGAGCTTGGCTATGCGGGCCTCCGAGCGGAGGTGGAGGAACGCCTGGACTCGGGCGATCTGGATGCCTCCGGCGAGACGCTCCTTCGCGCCATGCTCGCATGCCTAGACGCTGCAGGCGTGTGGCATCGCCGGTACTTGGCTGAGCTCGACCGGCGAATCGCTCTCAGCGCCGGCGCGCAGCGAGAGCACTACCGAGCGGTGAGGGAGCACCTGGCGCGAGTACCCGAGAACCCACCACGCAACTTCCGAGAGGCGGTGCAGGCGCTCTGGTTCATGTTTGCATTCCAGCGTCTCAACGGCAACTGGCCAGGTGTGGGACGCTTCGACGCCATGCTGGGGCCGTACCTTGAGCGCGATCTGGCCGATGGTGTCTTGACCCTGGATGAGGCGCGAGAGCTCGTCGCGCATTTCTGGATTCGGGGCGCCGAGTGGTGCGGGGCGCGAACCAGCTTTCGCGGATCGGGAGATGCGCAGCACTACCAGAACATCGTCCTAAGCGGCGTCGACGCCTCTGGACGCGACGTCACAAACCCCGTCACCTACCTTGTCCTTGATGTCGTTGAGGATCTGGGCATCAGCGATCTCCCCATTGCCGTGCGGGTCAGTGAGAGGACGCCGTCCCGCCTGCTCGAACAGATCGCGCGCGTACAGCGGCGGGGTGGGGGCATTGTCGCCATCTACAACGAGGAGCGGGTGCTCGCTGCGCTGCAGCGATTTGGATACTCGCTCCAAGATGCCCGTCGGTATGCCAACGACGGTTGCTGGGAGATACAGATTCCGGGCGAGACAGCCTTCAGCTACTATCCCATCGACATGCTAGAGATTCTCCAGCGAACCCTCGGCGTCGTTGGCGACGGTGAGCCGCCCTCCGCCGAGACGTTCGAGCAGCTGTTTGCCCTCTACCGCCAAAGCGTCGAGGACGCGCTAGATGGCTTCCACCGCGTCGCTGATCGCTTCATGCAGGGTGGGGTGCCCTCTGCGTTGCTCTCGCTTCTGATTCGCGATTGCATTGCCAAGGGGCGTGGCTACTGGGATCGGGGTGCGCGCTACACTGTGCTTTCGCCACATGCTGGGGGTGTTGCCGATACGGCCGACAGTCTCCTGGCCATCCGCCGGCTCGTCTACTCGGAAAAGCGCCTGACACTGCGCGAACTCGTGCAGATTCTTCGCGAGGACTGGCATGGGCACGATATGCTGCGACGCGAGGTGGCCGGACGTTTCGGCGGCTATGGCAACGACGATCCAGAGGCCGACGCACTTGCCGCTCGCGTCCTAGAGACGTTCCTCGATGCGGCCGAGCGGGTGTTGTCCAGAAATGGGGTCCTGCGACCTGCTGGGGTCAGCACCTTTGGACGAACGCTGCAGTGGCGTGACCAGCGGGGGGCCACGGCTGCGGGGCGTCACGCCGGCGCGATCCTTTCGAACAACTTTTCGCCGGCGCCTGGCATGGATCGTCAAGGCCCGACGGCGGTGATTCGATCGCATGCCGCCATGGACCTGGAGCGGCTTGCCAATGGTACGGCCCTTGAGCTCAAGCTGCACCCATCAAGTGTGCGTGGCGACGACGGGCTCGCGGCCTTGGTCGAGCTGATGCGCACCTTCCTGCGGCTGAGGGGCCTCTTCTTACAGATCGACGTCGTGGACAACGCCACGCTCCGTGATGCCCAGGCCCATCCGGAGCGCTATCCGAACTTGTCCGTGC
>CAYOBT010000039.1:0-11902 GCA_964402205.1 uncultured Anaerolineales bacterium | reverse complement strand
CATCGCGCTCATGGCGCTAGTCGCTGTTGGGGCCGTGGCGGGTCTTGTCCGGTGGCGCCAGCAAGGGCAGCCGAGGGAGGAGGCATGGGATCTTGTCACGCTGGGCCTAGTGGTAGTGGTACCGCCCCTTCTCGTCTACATTGCCACATTGCCCAGGGCCCTGTTCTACACACCACGCCTGGAGGCTCGCTACCTGATCCCCTTTGCCCCGGCCTTTTGGATCTTGCTCGCCTGGGCGATGGACGCTCTCGTCGAGCGATGGAGAGCCGTGGGGCGGGCTTGTGTTGCGGGGGTCGCTACGCTTTGGCTAGCGGTGCTTCCAGGGCACTACGCCTCGCGCTACCTCACCGACGAGCTGCAGTCGATGGTCCGCACCATCGCCAGCCAATCGCGCGCGGGCGACTTGGTTCTCGTGGACTCGGGCACGCGCTACCCCATCTGGAGCTACTACTATGACGGGCTGAATTGGAGAACGGCAAAGCCTCCGGTCATCTATCTCGGCGATGACAGCCGTATGCTGACCGGCGAAGGCGTTGCTGCCTCGTTGCCCGCTATCGTTGCCGATGCCGGGCGCATCTGGCTAGCGGAGGTGGACATCGGTCTCACCGATCCCAACCGGCTCGTGCCCGCGTGGCTTGGCGAGCGGTACGCTGAGGTGCACGCGCTGGGATTCGGGGCCAACGCGCTGCGGCTCTACGATGCCAGTGGGCAGCTGCCTACGTTGAACGATACGTATCAACCCATGACATCGGTGAGCTGTGAAGGCGAGACCTACCATCTGCCTGGCGTTGACTTGCCGGTCCCTGTTGTCCCTGTGGGCACGCCCGTGCAGGTGGGGCTGCTCTGGAATCGGGCGCCTAGGGCGGCGCGCTTGGTTGGGCGGAACGCGTATCGGCACGTGCTCATCGCGCGACCGCTCTCGCAGGTTGATCCGCGAGATGACGTCCGCCAGCAAGTGGAACTGGCCATTCCAAGCGAGATGCCAGGCGGTGCGTACGCCTTGAGCCTGGAACCCATAGCGGGGGGCCTCTGTGAGATCCCTGGGTTGCGCGTCGAGGCAGATGGCCAGCCCAAGGTTGCTGCGGAGCCCATGGAGCTGGTAGGCGCCGTCCTGGGCGACGTCGCCGAGCTGGAGGGATACGCGTTACACCAGGGGCGGCGCGCTGTTGGCGCAGATGGTGAGATCACCATGGCTGCTGGGGAGACTCTGGTGCTAGACCTCTACTGGCGGGCTCGAGGCACCACAGCGCAGTCCTATACGGTGTTCGCGCAGATTCTGGGGGAGGCTTTCAATCCCGCGACGCAGGGACCGGTGTGGGGGCAGCACGATAGTCCCCCTGCGGGGAATGCGGCTCCCACCGATGCATGGCAAGCTGGCGATCTCGTGCTGGATCGCCACACGATGACGGTTGATCGGGACGCGCCGGCCGGGCTGTACCGCCTCCAGGTGGGGATGTATGATCATGTCACGGGAGCCCGGCTGCCAGTGAGGAGCTCGACGGGCGAGGACTGGGGAGATCGTGTGTTGCTCAGTGTGACCGTGAGTGTGCGGTCCTAACTGGCATGTACCGCTGCCAGGCCTCGGGGCGCTTGGCCTGGTCGTACATGACCATGGCCAGATACCGTGGCTCGGACGGTTGGGTTCGCAGCCTCATGCCGGCTTCACGTGGCGTGCGGGCCCCTTTGGTCTGGTTGCACTGTTTGCAGGCGCACACGAGATTCTCCCAGGTACTGCCGCCGCCGCGCACCTTGGGTATCACGTGATCAATGGTTAGTTGAGAGCGGTGCGGCGTGCTGCCGCAGTACTGACACGCAAAGCCGTCGCGGAGCATGATGGTGTGGCGGCTCAGCGGGATGCGTAGCGGCCGTGGGATGCGCACATAGTAGACGAGACGGATGACCGAAGGCGCGGGCAGGGACAGGCTTGACGAGCGAATCCGTTGCTCTGTAGCCTCCAGAAGCTCGGCCTTGTCTTTCAGAAGCAAGACTACGGCTCGACGTACGCTGACGACGTTGAGCGGCTCGTAGGTGGCGTTCAGGACGAGAACCGATCCCATAACGTACTCCGCGATGCCCGAGACGCTATCGGCCACAGGACAAGCTAGCAGCCATTATAAAGACCACAGACTGACGCGTCAACGGTGCTTCCGTGACAGGAGGTCAGCATAGGTCATGCAGGATAGAGAAGCGCTGCTTGAGGCCCTCTGGCGAGAGCGACTGCACGCTGAGCCGACATGCCTGGAGCGCTCTCCATTCCAGGTGAGGCAGCGGATGGAGACGGTGTGGGATCCCGGACGCCTCTTCCGTGAGCTGATTCGACCACTGCCGCGTGGCATGCTGCAGCTCTGGCATACGGCGCCGCGCGGCCACGTGATCTTCACGCACGAGCCCTCGCGCTATGCCCCCGGACAGCAGGAGTGGCACGGGCGCTCCCTTGACGGCGTCTGTTATGTGCGCGTGGCCGATCTTCTCGATGAGGGTGAAGAGGCGTTTCTGACCTTTGCTGAATTCCTGGACCACCTGATGGGGAGTGGCGCTGAGCCCGGTGCGGGACGCTTCTCGGGTGGCGTAGGGCGGACGCCGCGACTGACGGATGCTGCCCAGAGATTCGCTCGCGATGAGGCTCTGGGCTATGGCCACAAGGAGCTAGGCGCGACGTCGCCCGCTGCCTACTTTCGTCGGTGCCTATGGCTGTATTTGACCGATGAGCGACGCCTCAACGTTGTCGATCCCAACATTCACCGACTCTTTGCTAGGACGCTCTTCAAGCCTCACGTCTGGAAGCGATCGTAAGGCTTAGACCAGATCTCCGATCAGGTCGTATTCGTTAGCCCCCGCAATCTCCACCAGGTGGAACGTTCCCACTGGCAGCTCTTCCTCGATCAAGATTAACCCGTCCACCTCGGGGGCATCGCGGTAAGACCGTCCGACAGAGATGCCATCGCCGGCGCCCTCGATGAGCACCGCCATCTGCCAGCCTATCTGCTCCTGGTTTCGGGCTAGCGAGATCTCCTGCTGGAGCGTCATCGCGCGATCGTATCGCTCGGCGATCACGTCTGGCGGCACGCGATCTGGCAGCGTAGCCCCATAGGTGCCGGCTTCTAGCGAGTAGGCAAAGATTCCCACCTTGTCAAAGGCGATCTCTTCCATAAAGCTGAGGAGTGCCTCGAACTCCTTCTCCGTCTCACCGGGATACCCCACGATGAACGTGGATCGGAGCGAGATATCTGGCATGGCCTCACGTAGGAGGGCTACGGTCTCGCGCACCTCGTCCAGATCGTGCGGGCGGCGCATGCGGCGTAGGACGTCCGGATGCCCGTGCTGCACCGGCATGTCCAAGTAGTGGCACACGGGTTCGAGCGTGGCCATGGTGTGCGCTAGGCGCGGCGTCACATGCTGTGGGTAGGCGTACATGATGCGCATCCAGGGCAGATCGGGGACGGCTTTACTGATGCGACGAAGCAAGTTGGCGAGGCCATGGCGCTTGCCCAAATCGCGAGCGTAGGCCGTCGTGTCTTGCGCGATGAGCACAATCTCTTGCACGCCTTGCTCGTCCAGCTCGCGAGCCTCGCGGACGATCTCCTGAGGCTCCTTGCTGCGTTGCGGGCCTTTGATCGCAGGGATGGTGCAATAGCCGCAAGCCGCATCGCACCCATCAGCGATCTTCAAGTAGGCCGTAGCCCCCATGACGGCTTGCCTCGGCACCGACGCAATGACACGCCCAGCGTCTCGTATGAGGGTGGGGCGATCGGTGCTTGGATCCCTGCACGCCAACTCGTCGAACAGATCTGCAATCTCGGGCCAGGTCTGTGTGCCAATGAGCGCGTCCACCTCGGGGACGCAGCGGAGGATCTCTTCCTCATACCGCTGTGGCATGCACCCTGCGGCGATCAGGAACTGATTGCCGCTCTTGGTCCGTGCGAGCTCTTGGAGCACCTGGCATGACTCGTCGCGCGCCGGCGCGATGAAACCGCATGTGTTGACAATGAGAGCGTCTGCCTCGCCGGGATCCGTCACCTCGACATGCCCCTCGCCTTGGAGGATAGTCGCCATCATCTCCGAGTCGACTTGGTTCTTGGGGCAGCCCAGGGTCTCGATGTAGAAACGCATGCACGGGTCCTTACTCAGGGATCTAGATAGTGAGTGCGGATTGAAGGATGCGCGCCTAGGGGAGGTCGCTAGGGCCGAACTCGACCGTTACGACTTCGCCGTCCTCGCCCAGATAGCCCACATCCTCACCGTTCACGGTGAGGAAGGCTCCGCCCGCATTCCCGATGAGCAGAGCGATGGACTCTCTTCCTCGCCAGACCCGATCGTCGTCGATCGCAAGGAGGGCGTCGACGGGTTCCTCGTCATCGATGGTGATGCGGATCCATGTGACGGCATCGGCGCGCATGCGCACCTCTACACCCCGATTGGGGGTGGCGGTAGCTGTTGGGGTGGCTGACGGTGTGGGCGATGCCGTGGTAATCGCTGTCGGAGAGAGTGTCGATGTGGGGGTGGGTGTGGGCTCGCGCTCGATGCCAGTCTCCACGACGGCTCGGCGGGTCCTACTCGGGACCACTACCTCAGGCGTCGCTGTTCTAGGCGGAGGAGTGGCCGTCGGGGTCACCGTGGACTGCAACGATGATGCCCACAGCGGCGCTAGGGGATCACGCTGGAGATAGTAGGTGCTCACGACCCACCACACGATAGCGGCCAGAATCAGTACGCCTAATAGGCCTAGCAGAACACGGCGCAGCGTCTTGCGACGTGGCAGAGGTTGCTGCAAAGGTCGATCGAGCACGGGTTGCAGTGGCTGGCGGCGTTCGTTGCTCCTTCTGGGCACCAGCGCAAGCAACGACTCTGGATCCAGGCCTAGAGCGCCAGCATAGCCCCTCACAAAGCCTCGCACATAGACCGGCTCTGGGAGCCGAGCATAATCACCGTTCTCCAGGGCTTCAAGGAGCTCACGGCGGATGTGAGTACGTTCCTCTACATCCGCGAGTGAGAAGCCCTGCTCCTCACGAGCCTGGCGCAGCTTTTCGCCCAGCTCACTCACAGGATCCCCCTCAAGTCCCGAAGGCACGCTTGCGACTATACAAAGGCGCCCGATCGATGTCAAAGCGGTGGTATGTGGATCGTGTGAGTATCGTGGAAGAGACCTTGGCGTGGGTGGGCGACCGTGCTATAATCGAACGCCAAGATGTCTGAGTACAGCAGTCCCCTCCCGAATCCAGAGTCTGTGACCAGTGCATCGCTTCTGCGGCGCGCGCTAACGTCGTTCATCGTCGTGGTGGTGGCGGCTGGCGCTTTGCTCTCGGGGGCGTTCTTCTTTGTGACGCTGCGACGCGTGGTGGCACAAACGCAGCTACCCTTTGTGGAGAATGTGACGAGCCCTGAGACGATCCCCGGGCGAGCTCCAGAGCAGGACCTTCCCGATCTGGCGGAAAAGAAGGAACGGGTCAACATCCTCCTTCTTGGCATCGATCGGCGCGCTCAGGAGACCGGTCCCACGCGCAGCGACACCATGATTCTCGTCTCCATCGACCCAGCCACCAACTCGGCGGCCATGCTCTCTATCCCGCGCGATCTCTGGGTCACGATTCCGGTCTATGGACAGAACCGCATCAATGCCGCTCACCTGCTGGGAGACCAGTACGGCTATCCGGGGGGTGGCGTAGCGCTTGCCAAAAAGACGGTCCAGACGACGTTTGGTGTTCCCGTGCACTACTATGTTCGGATCGATTTCGCAGGGTTCGTGCGATTGGTGGATGCGGTCGGTGGGCTAACCATCGATGTCCAGAAACCCATCCACGATGAGGAATACCCCGATGGGAACTATGGCACCATGGTGGTGGACATTCCCGCAGGTGTTCAGCAGATGGACGGCGAGACGGTATTGCAGTATGCGCGTTCTCGGCATGGGACCGGCGACTTTGACCGGATGGACCGTCAACAGCAGGTGATCCTGGCGGCGCGGGACAAGGCCATCAGCCTGGACATTCCTCTCTCTAGCATTCCCCAGTTCCTGACGATTGCCGGGGATTCGATCCAGACGGATCTGACTCTCGAGGAGATGGTCGCGCTTGGTGAGATTGCCAAGCGCATCAAGCTGGAGGATGTGCGTCGAGAAGTCATTGACGACTCTTTTACCACGACGCAGGTCACCGACAAGGGCTGGATGGTGGAGATGGCGGACTGGGATCGCGTGCGAGAGCTCGTGGACGAGCTCTTCCCATCGCCCGTTCCCTTGGTGGAAGCGACGCCTAGCATAGAGCGTGCGCAGATCACAAGCGAAGGGGCGCGGATCCATCTCGAGAATGGCACCTTGACGCCGGACCTGGCCGAGCGCACCGCTAGCTACCTGCGCGAGCAGGGATTCAACGTGGTGCGCTATTCGGCTGCGGAAGCTCAGGACCTTGCACAGAGCCGCATCCTTGTCTACTCTGATGCCGAGATGACCGTAGATGCTCTGGCATCTCAGCTTGGCGTCGTTGAAGAGAACATCCATCGGCAATACGCCGAAGACGCTGCCGCCGATATCGTGGTGGTACTCGGAGAGGACTGGGCTCGCGAGGGGCGCTACTAGTCGTTCGCCGCGGCTATCTACACCTCGTTGGATCCCAGAAAAGCGACACGGTGGCCGTTTTTTGTGCCCCAGACTATCGTGAAAACTTGAACAATGTTTGAGCGCGTGCTATACTCGCTCCGGCGTTTGCCAAGCGCATAGCCAGCAGGGATGGAGCGGACCGCGATGGACCTTCGGCAGGTGTTGGCCATCATAGACGGCAAGGTGATCTCTCGGGAGGTCGATCTCTCCAAGCAAGTTGCGATGGCTTGCGGAGCCGATCTCATGAGTGATGTGCTCGTCTTCACCCACGAGGGCACGTTGCTCATGACGGGCCTGACTAATCCTCAGGTTGTCCGTACAGCAGAGATGGCCGGCATTCTCGCTATCGTGTTTGTGCGGGGCAAGTATCCCCCTCCCGAAACAACCTCGCTCGCCGAGGAGAACGGCATTCCGCTCCTCGCATCGCGCTATACCATGTATGAGACCTGCGGGCGGCTCTATGACGCAGGCCTACCCGGCTGCGGCGTGTTCGACATGGCGATGTCAAGCTGGCGGGAGGCCTTTGGCGAAGAGGGCGATCCAGAGGCCTAGCAAAGGCGTTGGCGACTGCGAGGGGGAGCGTTGGGCGGCGCACCAATCGAGTTCAGCATCGTACAGGAGCTGATCTACGAGTTAACAATCGAGCAGGTGATGACGCGAGATGTCATCACCATCACGCCGAATGAGACGATGCACGATCTCAAGGAGCTGCTCCGCGCCAAGCGTATCTCGGGCGTGCCTGTGGTGGAGAACGGCGACCTGGTAGGCGTTGTGAGCATTGAGCGTGTGATCCGTTCGCTGGAAGCCGGCGAGCAAGATACGCTCGTGCGCGAGCACATGACCGGCGAACCCTGCGTCATGCGCGCCGACGAGACTCTGATCATGGCGGTCAATCAATTCGACCGTACCGGATATGGTCGCTTTCCCGTTGTGGATCAAGAGGGCTGCCTGGTGGGCATCATCACCAAAGGTGACATCGTGCGGGCCCTGGTCAAGCAGCTGGAGATGCGCTACCACGCCGAAGAGGTGGAGCGCTACCGGGCCAGCCACGTCTTCCAGGATATCGAGTCGGACAATACTTCGCTCATCCTGCGCTACCAGATCGCGCCGCGTGACTTTGTGCGAGGTGGCGAGGCATCCAGCAAGATCAAGAAGGCGCTGACACGGTTGGGAGCCGATAGCCGAGTGGTGAGAAGAGTCGCGGTGGCCGCCTACGAGGCAGAGACCAACGTGATGATCCACACCGAAGGCGGCGAGATGCAGGCCGAGGTACAGCCGCATCGTCTCGTGCTGACCGTGGAGGATTCGGGGCCTGGTATCCCGGACATTGAGCAAGCCATGAAACCTGGCTACTCTACTTGCCCGGATTGGATTCGCGAGCTGGGTTTCGGCGCCGGGATGGGGCTCTCCAACATCAAGGCTTCCACTGATGAGATGGAGATCACGTCTCACGTAGGTGTCGGCACGCGCCTTGTGCTGACGTTCAAACTGCGATAGGCACGGGGGGAGACCATGCTCGTTTCCGACATCGAGGCATCTCTACCGGTCCGCGTGGCAGTGGGCGCCGATGGCCTAGAGGCGGAGGTCACGGGGGGCTATGCTTCGGACCTTCTGAGTTGCGTGATGGCAAGTGCGCGGAAGGGCAACGCGTGGGTGACACTCCAGGCCCACATGAACGTCATCGCCGTTGCGGCGCTCCTCGAGCTTGCGTGCGTGATTATCACCGAGGGAGCCACGCTAGAAGCTGATGCCATGGCGCGCGCAAAAGAGCGCGGTGTGGCGGTGCTCTACACAGAGCGTGGCACGTTTGAGACAGTGGCCGAGCTGGCTGCTTTGGGCGTGGCAGGCGGCCAGTGATCTCGATCTGCCGGCAGCGATTGCTGGCGGATCTACATGTGCATTCGGTGGCCTCTGCTTGCGCGGAGATTGAGATGACGCCGCCGCTGATCGTACGGCGCGCGCTCCAGCTCGGACTGGGAATCGTCGCGATCACCGATCACAATAGCGCCCTCAACGTGGCGGCTGCGCGGGAAGTCGCTCGAGGGTCAGGGCTGACGGTCTGGGCTGGGCTTGAGGTCCAGACGCGTGAGGAAGCACACATCGTGTGCCTTTTTGACGAGGTGGATCAAGCCAAGGCGATGCAGGAGACTGTCGAGGCACATATGCCCGACAAGGCGAATCCCGAAGAGTTCTTTGGGATACAGCTCGTCGTTGATGCGCGCGGAGAGCTGGTTCGCAAGGATGAACAGCTTCGGCAGGTGGCATGCGATCTGTCTGTTGAAGACACGGTCGCTCTGACACGCGATCTTGCGGGGGTGGCCATCGCTGCCCACGTCGATCGGCCTAGCTATAGCCTGCTAGCGAGCTTGGGCTTCGTGCCAGACGATTTGGATCTCGTCGCACTCGAGGTATCGCAGGCCATCCCGCTGGACGAGGTGCCTGCAAGGATGGCTAGGTGGGCACGCTGGGCATGGACGCGATCCAGCGATGCGCATACGCTGGCGCAGATGTTGCCCTGTATGGCTTTGGAAGTGAGCGAGCCGACCGTGGCCGAGTTCGAGCTGGCTCTGCGACAGGAATCTGGACGCAAAGTCACGCTCGTGGCCTAGGGCCGCGCGAGTTCGGTGGCTTGACAGAAGACACAGGATGCAAGGAGAGCAGCAGTGGCCGAAGACACGCAGACTATCACCGAAGAAACGATCGATCTGTCCCTGCTCGAACCCGTATTCGCAAAGTACGCCGACACCAAGGGCAGCTTGATTGCCGTGCTACAGCAAGCGCAGGAGATATACGGCTATCTGCCGCCTGAGGTGCTCACGCGCATCGCCGAACGTACGCAGGTGCCCGTGAGCCAGGTGTACGGTGTGGCGACATTCTACGCGCAGTTCTTCCTGACGCGGCGCGGCGAGCACATCATCCGCGTATGCGATGGTACGGCGTGTCACGTCAAGGGCGCTCCGCGCGTCATCGCCGCACTTGAGGAACGGCTAGGGATCAAGGCTGGCGAGACGACGCCGGACTACAAGTTCACTCTCGAAGTCGTCTACTGTCTGGGATCGTGTGGTCTAGCGCCCGTAGCGGTTGTCGATGGTCAGGTGATGGGCCACCTCGTCGCTGACAGGATTCTGGAAGTCGTGGACAAGCTCAGCTAGGTGCTGGCCTGATGCGCGAGCTCGCCCTTCACGTGCTTGACATTGCAGAGAACGCTATTGCGGCGGGTGCGCGCCAGTTGCGGATCACCATCGGCGAATCGGTGGCTGAGGATAGTCTGGTGATCGCCATCGAAGATGATGGGCACGGGATGGATGAAGCGACGCTGGCCAAGGTTAGGGAACCGTTCTTTACCACTCGTACGACACGTGACGTTGGGCTCGGCGTACCGTTGCTTGCGGCGGCTGCAGAGAGATGCGCTGGTAACATGGAGATCGTCTCTGCGCCCAGAGAGGGCACGAGCGTCCGGGCCCGGTTCCAGCGCAGTCACATCGATCGGGCACCGCTGGGTGACATGGCAGGTGCACTGATGAGCGTGCTGCTCCGGAGTCCCGACGAATCGCTAGAGTTACGATACGAGCATCGCATCGATGACTGGGTCTTTGCGTTCGATACGCGCGAGGTACGCGATCTGCTGGGGGACGTGTCCCTAGGAGATCCGGCGGTGAGGCGTTGGCTGAGCGAGCATCTATCACGGTGTGAGCAAGAGCTAAAGGAGCAATCATGCCCAAGATAGGGTCTCTCGATGAACTTAGAAAGCTGCGCGAGAGCGCACAGCATGACTTGGCGATCCGGCGCAACACAGGTACCAAGATCACGGTGGGGATGGGTACCTGTGGCATCGCAGCCGGCGCCCGCGACACGCTACAGGCTGTCATGAAGGAGCTCGATGCGAGAGAGATCGAGGCGAATGTGGCCACGGTGGGCTGCATTGGCATGTGCTCCAAGGAGCCCTTGGTCGATATCGAGCAGGCGGGCAAGCCTCGTGTGACCTATGCGAACGTGCACCCGGATATGGTGCCCCGCTTGATCGAAGAGCACTTGGTCAACGGGCATGTTGTCCAGGAATGGGTGTTCGGACGCGTGTCCGAAGATGGCGTCGCTGTCCCAGACACAGAAGTTTCGTAGCAGCGCAAGGAGACAGGCATGTCAGAGGCATTGTACCGTGCCAACGTAATGGTGTGCGCTGGCACGAGTTGTCAAGCATCGGGCTCCAAGGGAGTCTATGAGAGTCTCGTAGATGAGGTCGGCGAGCGTGGCCTGGATAGTGAGGTCCAGGTGCTCCGGACTGGCTGCCGCGGGCTCTGCTCCATGGGTCCCGTCATGGTGATCTATCCCGAGGGCATCTTCTACTGTCAGGTGCAGCCGGAGGATGTCGCCGAGATCGTCGAGGAGACGCTCGTCAAGGGACGCATCGTCGATCGCCTGACCTACAAGACCACGGATGAGCAGGCGTCGGTGCCCTTTTACGAGGATATCCCGTTCTACACCAAGCAGCAGCGGATTATCCTGCGGAACTGCGGCATCATCGATCCCGAGAACATTGAAGAGTACATCGCGCGCGGTGGCTACGAGGGCTTGGGCACTGCGCTGACCACGATGACCCCTGAAGAGGTGATCGACGAGGTCAAGCGCTCCGGCCTGCGAGGCCGCGGCGGTGCCGGCTTTTTGACGGGGCTCAAGTGGGAGTTCACCCAAAAGGCCCCTGGGGACGTGAAATACCTCGTCTGCAACGCCGATGAGGGCGACCCCGGTGCCTTTATGGATCGGTCTATCCTGGAGGGTGATCCCCTGTCGGTGGTTGAGGGCATGACCATCGCCGCCTATGCCATTGGTGCGCAAGAGGGCTACATCTACTGCCGCGCCGAGTATCCGCTGGCGATCCAGCGTCTTCGCATGGCCATCGATCAAGCCAAGGCATACGGCTTGCTGGGGCAAGACATCATGGGCTCGGGATTCGATTTCGACCTCAAGATCAAAGAGGGCGCCGGCGCGTTCGTCTGCGGCGAGGAAACGGCTCTGATCGCTTCTATTGAGGGGCGACGAGGCGAGCCGAGACCGCGGCCGCCATTCCCAGCCGTGTCCGGCTTGTGGCACAAGCCGACGAACAACAACAATGTCAAGAGCTATGCGTATGTGCCGCAGATCATCTCCAATGGCGCCGACTGGTTTGCCGCCATCGGCCCGCAGAGGAGCCCTGGCACGGCCATCTTTGCTCTCACGGGCAAGGTGCGCAACACGGGGCTCGTCGAGGTGCCCATGGGTATCACCCTGGGCGAGATCGTGTTCGATATCGGCGGCGGCATCCCCGATGGCAAG
>CAYOBT010000038.1:0-12183 GCA_964402205.1 uncultured Anaerolineales bacterium | reverse complement strand
CTAGAGAACTCGATCGCGCATCCTAGCCGAGTGCATAGAAAGGCGGGCCTAGGAAGTATCCTAGGCCCGCCTCGTATGTAAGGACTCGGCTTGCTGGCTAGTCCTCAGCGATCATGATCGTCACGGCCGTTGGCGTCTGCTCATCGTCGATCATGAGCGTCAGCTCCCGGCCGTCCTTGTTAAAGGCGTGCATGATGGGGAGAGGGCTCTCCTCATGGGTCCAGCCGTTGTCCTCTAGGGCTTCCATGTAAAAGGCAGTCACCTCTTCGGCTGTTGCCTCGATCTCAAAGTTGGTCATGCCCATCATAGAGCTGACGTTGCTAGCGCCGGCCATGAGGGGAACGTCCTCCGGGAGTCCTGGCTTGGCCACGCCCTCCGGCGCGACGATGGTGATGGGCTCGTTGATGTCGGTGACGTCCCATTCCATGTGCCACTCGCCAGACTCGCCGTCCTCCATATCGTCTACGACCCAGCCAACGACCCCACGAACCACAACGTCGTGCTCTGTGGAGACCCAGTAATCGGCCTCGGTGAGCTGTCCCATGCCAAAGTACGCCGCTGTGTCCGTGCTGCGATAGTGCACACTGCGGTAGCCGTTGACGGTCTCGGTGCCCACGCGCTGGCTATCGCTGTCGACAAAGTCTCCGGGGGCGTAGGACCAGACGTCACCCAGATCCTCGTCGCTGGTCATCGCCATCCATTCTTCGTCGCCGTAGTTCATGTAGCTGGCGCCTTCTACTTGGATCATCTCCATGTAGAGTTCGTCGTCGGCGCCCGGACCTTCGCTGCCCGACATGATCCAGTGCATGGCGGCGGGCTCGCGTACGTACGCTATCTCCCAGCGCATCTCGCCTTCGTCGGTTCCCTCATCGCTCTCGGCTTGCCACCGCATGATCTGGGTCATGCGATAGCTATCCAGAGCATCAAAGGCCGTAACCTCGTCCGGGTCGAAGGCTTCCTCTTCCGACGACGGTTCTTCGGTGGGCTCGTCGTCTTCCTCCGGTTCCGCCGTGGGCTGCGATGTCGTCTCCGACCCCTTGCCTCCCTTGGATGACGTTGGCTCCTCGCTCGACGCGACCTCCTCAACGGCCTCGCTAACGGCTTCCTGGACGGCCTCTTCTACGACACGCTGCGCTGTTCCGCAGCCCGTGACCATTAAGGCAAAGACAAGGACCACAAGGGATAAGAAGCGAACTCGATGATGCATCACGTACCTCCTATGCAATGGGGGAGCTTGAAGCGCAGAGCACAGCAGCTAGCCATTTGCGGAGTTGCTCTGCACGACGACTGCGCAGAATGGTAGCATACATCCTATGGATCGTCAACTGTGCCTTGACGGCGTCTTGACGATCAGAGAACCGAGACGATCACTTTCTCTAAGGATCGCTTGGGCACGTGGTGCACACTCTCGTCATCGCGGTAGTACTGGATGTCTCCGTCGGCGCCGATCTCCTCGAGGACCACGGTCTCAGCGGGGACGCCCAAGGCGATCACCAGCAGGATCTCGAGATGGTCGGGCAGTTCTAGCTCCCTCGCCAACCCGTCCCGCTTGATGGCGCCAATCATGCAGCCGCCAAGGCCCCGTTCAGTGGCGCCGAGGAGGATGCTTTGCGCCGCGATGCCGTGATCCACGCCCGCATCTGCGCGTATGGTGGTATCTCCCAGGATGACGACGTACGCCGTCGGACGCTCGCCCTCGGCTGGGCCGCCCCAGTCCTTGAGATAGCCCGCCCACGCGAGATAGGGAAAGATCCGCGCGTTGACCTCGGGCGTGCAGGCGAGCACGTACTTGAGCGGCTGCAGGTTCGAGCCAGATGCCGACAGGCGCCCCAAATCCACTAGCTCGCGCAATGTCTCTTCGCTCACTGGCTGATCCTGGTGGAAACGTCGGTAGCTGCGATTCTTGAGCACGAGATCCCGTAGCATGAGGCAATCCTCCTTCGCTTGACGTCTGGGGCTAGCCGATGCACCAGGTGGCGTTCTCGATGACCTCTAGCTTGCCGCTGCGTGAGGAACGCAGGCCAGCATCGAGAATCGCCATGACCTCAAGGTTGAACCCCATCTCTAGCGTGGGATGCAGCTCGTGGCGGCCTTCGAGGTGGCCATAGACCTCATGGGCAAGCGTATGCCGTCCTTCGGGCAACGGCGCCGCCTCGACACGCTCGATCCGATCGCCGCCGCGCTGGATGCGCACCGCTGGCTCGGCCGTCTGCTCGGGGATCATGGTGCCTTTGGTGCCATAGACCACCATGCCCTTCCGACCGCCGTGATCGGGATCTAGAGTGGTCCACGAGCCCTCGAACAGGCCCAGAGCGCCAGGGAAGCGTGCTAGCATGACGGCATTGTCCTCAGCGTCGCCCCAGTGGCTGGCGAGGTTGGCGTTCATGCCCAGCGCCGCCATGGCGGGCTCGCCGAGGAACCAGCGCGAGACACAGCAGCCATAGCAGCAGTAGTCCAGCATCGTCCCGCCGCCGGCCTCCGTCTGGTGCCACCACGTCGCCGCGCGGTCCGGACCGCTCAACCTCGCTGCCGGATCCTCGATCCCCTCATGGCCGCTCCCTGGTCCCAGAGGCCCCGTATGCCCGCCCCGCCACGTGATCTCCAGCAGCCGTCCGACAGCTCCCTCGGCTGCCAAGGCCTGGGCCTGGCGGATCGCTGGCGACCACGTGCTGGGCCAGTTGGTGACCAACGTCGTGCCGGCGTCGCGCACCGCGCGAGCCATGGCCAATGCGTCCGATAGCGACGACGCCATCGGCTTTTCGACCACCACGTGGGCTCCCGCCGCCGCGCAGGCCTGCGTCACGGCGGCGTGTTGCGCGTTCTCCGAGCACACGATCACCAGGTCCAGCTCCTCCTGGCGGAGCATCTCATGATAGTCGTCGTACACGTTGGGGATGGCCAGCGTCTCGGCGCAGTGCTTCAAGTTCCAGCCGCGCGTGTAGGTGTCTTCCTTGCGTTCGGGGACGAGCGGCGTCGTGTCGGCGCAGGCCACCATCCGCGTGCTAGAGTGCTCGGCGAACACGCTGGCTACATGGTTCACGTGCATATGCGCAAACCCGATGATGCCAACACGGTACTCTTTTGCCATGATCAAACCTCCCTCTGAAGCGTACGTGATGTCGAGAGCATCCTACTTGTCGTGGTGGCTCGCGTAAAGGGCGCCCGTTAGCCCCGACCCACCCAGTACATGCGGTGCTCCATCAACGCCTGACAGAGCGCGTCCACGTTGGCGGTGGGCGTAGGCGGGTAGATCCCCGCGACAAAGGCCAGCCCGCCCGCGGGGGATCCGAGCGTCAGTACCTCCTTGCGGATCAAGTCGCGCACGTCGCCCGGCGAGCCATAGGGCAGGACGGTCTGGCGATCGACGTCGAGCAGGATGCACGCGCGGCCCTTGAACGTCTCGGCGATGGGGCCAATGCCGTTGACCAGGTCTTGCGGATTGACGATGCTGACGCCGGTCTCTAGGAGGGGTTCGGCGACGTCCATGACATAGCCGTCGGCGTGCAGGTACACATGGATGCCAGCCTGACGCGCAGGGGTGAACAGACGTCGATAGGTGGGCAATAGCCAACGGCGGAACTGGGCGGGGCTGATCATGCAAGCCTTCTGCGTGCCGAGGTCATCGGCAAAGGCCAGCACGTCCACGCCGGCGCGGACATAGGCTTGGGCGATGGGCTGGTGGTAGGCTTCGATGATGGCGACCAGCTCGTCTAGGCGCGCATCCTTGGTGGCGACGTCGATCATCAGGTTCTCAAAGCCGCGCAGGTAGTAGAGTCGCATGAAAAAGAAGCCATGCTCGCCCACGGACCCGATGGCGAGGCGATTGGCTTGCTGGGCCGACTTGAGTGCGTCCAACGTGGCCTGATCTGGCAGCGGCGGCTCCGGAGACTGCCAATCGTGCAGGCTGTCCCAATCGCTGAGCGGCTCTTCGATGACGATGCCGTCTAGGCCTGGCAGATCGTAGCGCCAGTGGCAGCCCCACTCGTCCACGCGCTCGCTGTTGGCGGCGCGCAAGGTCTCTGGACGTGGCGGCTCCAGCCCTCCCTCGGGAAAGAGCGCAGGATAGCGCGACGTCACGGCCTTCAGCCCCTCGGGATCCTCTAGCCACGAGGCGGCTGAGATGGCGATCAACGCCGGAATGTGCGTGTGCCCCTGGAAAGAGGCGTTCCGGCAGAAGTTGGCGCGGTCGGGGAACATGGGCGTCTCCTTGTGGTGGGGGGCGGATCGCGCATAGACGCGATTGTGCCCCACGGGGCGAGCGCGCGCAAGCCGTTGCGAGGCGCCGCGGCTCGCTCTATACTCGGCTGGCTTGACGGGATAGGTTGGAACGTGAAAGGCACACGGGGAGGCGACCATGAGCGGGGCTGCGAAGCGAGTTCTCTATCTGCACGGGGGTGCGGCATTCCATCCATCCGACTACGGGGCCAAGATCCTCGGCGACATCCTTGCCAAGGACGGCCGCTACACGCTTGAGGTGACCACCGATCTCGACGCGCTGGCAACCCTGCCCGACGCTGACTGGGACGCCGTGGTGATCTATACCACGGGCTACCACGATGAGCTCACGGCCACGCGCGAGGCGGGCTTGGTCCGCTACGTCCAAGAGGGTGGGGGTCTGGTGGGCATCCACTCGGCTGCCGACTCGTTCCGCGGCAGCCAGGCCTACCTGGACCTGCTTGGCGCCGAGTTTGAGACGCATCCGCCCCTGCAACGGATCCCTGTCACTATCCATGAGGACTCTCACTATGTCACCACGCGGGTGCCCGAGTTCGAGGTGACGGATGAGCTGTACCTGCTCAAGAGCGTGGACCTGAGCCGAGAGCTGCTGCTGGCCAGCACCAGGTGGCAAGGCAAGACTGCGCCCCTGCTGTTCGTGCATCCGTATGGCGAGGGACGGGTGAGCTATCTTGCCCTGGGACACACGCACGAGACCTGGCGCGACGCCGCCTTCCAGAAGCTGCTGCTGCGCTCTATCGGGTGGGTGATGGGCGAGGTCGCGCACGAAGGGGAGATCCACTGTGGCATCCTGGGGTATGGTGGGGCGTTCAACATGGGACGCAGCCATGCCGGTTGGATCGACGCGCAGCCTGGCCTGCGCACCGTTGCGATGTGCGATGTCGACCCCCAGCGCGTCGCCGTGGCCAAGGATGAGCTACCCACTCTCGACGGCTACTATACCGATGGGGATGATCTCCTGGCGCACGAGGGCCTCGATCTCGTCGTTGTGATCCTGCCCCATAACCTGCATGCCCCGTTGGCCCTGAAATGCCTCAAGGCCGGCAAGCACGTCATCCTCGAAAAGCCGATGTGCGTAACGGTGAACGAGGCCAACGCGCTGATCGAGGCGGCTCGCGAGCGCGACCTGATGCTGAGCGTGTTTCACAACCGGCGGTGGGATGGCGACTACCAGACGATCATGCAGCTCCTCGCGCGGGGCGCCATCGGCGAGGTCTTTCACATCGAGGCCGGCATCGGGGGATACCGCCATCCTGGCTTCTGGTGGCGGTCGGACAAGGCCGTCAGCGGCGGCGTCCTATACGACTGGGGCGCGCATTTCGTGGATTGGATGCTCAACCTGGTGCCGTCGCCCGTGGCGCAGGTGATGGGTGACCTGCAAAAGCGGGCGTGGCATGCCGTCACCAACGCCGATCATGGCGAGATCATCATCCGCTGGGAGAACGGGGTGACGGCCAGCTTTTGGACGTCATCCATCGCCGCGAGCGTCCGCCCCAAGTGGCGGATCCTGGGAACACAAGGTGCCATCGAGGCGCCGTGGAGCGGCCCGCTTCAAGTCACGAGCATGGCCAATGGCATGAGGCACGAAGGGACCGTGGACGTAACGCTGCCCGGCTATGGCGCCGAGCCCTACTACCGCAACGTCGCCGACCACTTGCTGTTCGGAGAGGCGCTGGAAGTCACGCCAGAGAGCGCGCGGCGCGTCATTGCCGTCATCCAGGCTGCGGAAGAATCCGCCAGGCTCGGGCGCAGCATCACGGTGGCCGAGGGCTGCGCGTAGCGTCTGGCAGGGGCACGGGGACAGGGCTGACCGGCTCTGCCTCTACCAGAGGTGCCCTACGCGGGCACCTCGCCATAGTAGTCTAGCAGCATCATGAGCGTCCGCCCGTTGGCACTGGCATTGGGTTGCCACGGGCAGAAGGTGTCGTCGTTGTCGGCGTACCGCTCGAGCATGTAGAATTCGCTGGACATGGCATAGCGCAATTGCGCCTGGAGTGTCTCGTTAGCCTTGTCGTGGTCGCCGCGCTCCAGCCAAGCTGTGAACCAGGGATAGTCCGAGAAGCTGGTGTACCACGTATGTCCTGCCCAAGAGTCGGCAAAGTAGCCTTGGGTGAGAAGCGAGTCTGTCATCATGGCGGTAAGGCCGTTGCGCATCCAGCCCTGATGGCGAAAGTAGGCCTCCACTTGCTCAAACAAGCAGCTCGTGGCAGGGATGATGCCCGCTCGGATGAGCGCGATGGGGCCGTCGCCGTGATAGGGGCCGTACGGCGGATAGCGCTCGGGGACGCCCAACACGTTTGGCACATAGAACCGCGCGTCTTGCTCGTGCCCGGCATAGAGCAGATCGAGCGTGTCGCGCAGAGCCTGTCCATAGGCATCCGCGGCGCTACGCACCTGCGCCGCGGCGGCGTCTTGGTAGGTTTCGAGGGCCTCGGCAGCGCGACAGAGCCCCATGTAGCTCCACCCATCCGTGAAGCACCAGTACTGTCCCTCCCACTGCCAATCGTGACCGATGCCCGCGGGAAAGAGTCCTCGACCCAGGGGTTCCGCCTTGTCCGCGGTTTGTGCTCGTTGCGTCTGGATCCAATCCACGGCTCGCAGCAGCGGCTCGCGCCAGGAGAGGAACAGGGCCTCATCGGCTGCGCAGATGAGATGGTAACCCAGACCTGCCAGCAACCCGCCGGTCTCGCTGGTCCAGTGAGGCGCCTCGATGCCGACAAAGCGACCGGTGTCGCCAGAGGGATCGTCCGGTCCTAATTGGCGATCCCGGAAAAAGCCGTAGCCACGCTCTGCCCAAGCGCCAAGGCCGATGCGGTCCAGGGCTCCGAGCCACTCGATGGCCTCGACGGGCCACACGCCGTCGCAGCGGGCGCCCTGACGTGGCCTGGTGCGGCCATCGCCATCTACGGCCAGCATCTGCAGGCATTGGACGACGAGCGAGGAAAACACGCGCTGGATCTCTGGGTCGTCGGTATCGGGGCGAATGGCCAGCGCCGAGAGGTCCTGCTGCCACGCAGCCATGGCGTCATGGCGAGCTTGGGTCCAGGCGGTGTGGGTAGGCGGGGCCTGCGCTGTTCTGGAGAGCGTCAGCAGCCAGTGGGCCGTACCATGACCGTCCACCACGCAGCGGGAGCTGGCATAGTCTCGCGCATGCACGTTGGTGGGGTTGCGTTCGATCCATGTTAGGCTTGCGTCGTCGGGAGTGGCGATGCCGAGCTGGTGGTCGCCGTCAGTGAGCCTAGTGCTTTCAAGACGCCAGGTGTTGGGGATCATGGCCCACTGGCCCAGCTGGGGATGGTAGGATGCATAGTAGTCGCCCCGCATTCCGATGAGCAAGCCATCGAGCCCGGTGCGCCCCATGAGGCCTAGCTCGAACGCTTGCGGTACGAGGCTGCGGTTGGTGACGGTTAGTCGAAGCCAGGTTACCGGCTGGGCGACGTGCTCGCAGAATGCCTCCAGGGTCAAGTCGAAGGTTCGCCACCGCGCGCGCAGTGTCGGCAGGGGAAACCCGTCATCGCGGATCGTCCACGCAGAATCGAGCCAGTTCACCGGCTTGGCATCCTCTCCGAACAGCAGCCGCACGCCGTGGTCATCCGGCTCGACGCCCTCGGCCGCACCGACCATTTTGCTCACCAGCTTTAGGTCTGGCCAAAGAGTGATCTGCCGGCGGCAAAGTGGGGGATGCAAATACAGCTTGGTCGTCCGTGGTTGTTGCCACGCCATGTATGGGCTCCTCTCTAGCACGTCCCGTGGGCCAGCAACGCCACGTCCCGCCCCTCTCGGAGCAGGACGTTGTATCGCGTGCAGGCGTCCGGTGTGCGTTCAACCACCACCTCCGCTATCCCGCGTGCTCGGATCGCCCGCAGTACCTTCTTGGGCACCGTGATGCGTCCGTACACCCCAGAACCGATCACTAGCGTCCGCACGGGCGGGTCCCACGCGCCGGTCACCATCTCCAGCGACAGTCGGTGGCCCTTTCTCTCGCGCCAAGCTGTCACCTGGCGACCTCGCAGCCGGATGTCCTTCCCGACGCCCACCTCGCGGCCGGCCTCGTCATCCCAGCCATGGCGCTGACCGTCGATGGTGAACATGGCCCACGCCATGCGCTCGATAGGTCCCGAAGGGTCTTCCATGTAGGTGTTAGGCGGCGCGGATGCCGTCGGCGGCGTGGCCATGGCACACCTCCTAACGACGCGATCCGTGGCGCAGGGGATGGGGATCCAGCAGCAGCACCCGCGTTCCCCGCTCTGGCAGGGGCACCACCACGCGCGTCGCATCCCTGGCCAGTGTCTCGTCACTGTAGAGATCCGTCACCGTGGCGGCACTCGGGAGCTGGAGTGTCCGCTCGCCTGCCTGCCAACCCGAGATCGCGAGCATGCTGGCGTTGGCCCACACCACATCGCCCACGGGGATGCCGTCGGCGGCGCGACCGTAGAAGTGGACACCGGCGCGCTCTGCCAGGCTGCGCAGCACCGACGAGGGCAGCAGCGGCGCCGCCGAGTGGACCGCGGTCCAGTCCGTGTGCTCTTTCAGCACCAGGCCCGGGCGCCCATCGGGCAGGCGACCCAGCACCGTCGCCTCTGGGTCCTGGGCGTAGGCTACGGGGCCAATGGCCTCCTTCACGCCATACGTCACGTCTCGCAGCGTAGCGCTCCAGGGGTGTTGACCGTCCAGTGTCACACGCAGGGGCTCGGGTTCATCATCCATGGCCATCGCGATCCCCGAGAAGTCGGTCATGGCGCTGGGATCCCGCTCGCCTTGGCGGAACAGACCATCGCACCAGAGAAAGACGAGCATGCGCCCGTCGCCCTTGAGCCGCTCCACGGCCGTGCGCTGCTCGTCGCTGGGCGCTAGGCTGGTTGGCAGGATGATGACCCGCTGGTCTTCTAGGGCATCCAGGTCCTCAGTCAGATAGTGCCCCACCGGCGCTCCCAGACGATGGAGCTCGGGGAGCTGATCCACCAGGAGCCAGCGCCCCATCGGATGGCCCACGCGCAGCCAGCAGAGGCTCGTCTCGTCCACCGCCAGGGCGATCTCGTGGACGGAGGTGCGGTCGCGGTCCAGCACCTGGTGGGCGTTGGCCGTCCTGGCCGCGATGCGCGCCATCAGTCTGGGATCGTCGTAGCGGTTGCCGCCCACGTCGAACCACCACTGGGCCACGCCCTGGATCAGCGCGTTGGCCAGCTCCTTGTCCTGTTGGAGCATGTCGCCATCCAAGGTGGCAGGACGCCCCCAACGCCCTACGGGCACATCCGTGAGGGAGGTTCGGATGTCATTCTCGTTGAACCAGAGCTTGCCGTGGCGCTGGACGCTCCCCAGCAGCGACATAAAGTGGCTGGTCCCCTCCCCTCCCACCTGACGGAAGGCATAGCTGGTGGGGCTGCACAAGAAATCCACGTCGGGCGACGCCAGGACGCGATCCAGCGCCAGGTGGCCGGCGTTCTGCTGACGCTGCTCGCCGCAGAGCTGCAGGATGTAACCGTAAAAGACCCCCACGGCCTTCTGGCGGCGGGTGATGCGCTTCATAGCGGCGGCCATCGTGCAGATCGTGTCGGCTACCAGATACGACGTATACTGGTCATAGTCGATGATTTGCTGCTGGCTGATGGGTTCGCGCAACGCGCCACGGTGCGCTGCCATACGTTGCTGCTTGCTGGGAATCGCGGCGGTCTCCAGCCTGGCATCGCGCCGATGCCAGGCTGCTTGCAGGGCCGCGTCCGAGCCGTACTCTCTTGCGAGCCACGCCCGAAAGCCGCGCAGGTTGGCCGGCGAATAGTCCACCCACTGATCCTCGTTGCCGCCCCACATCATCCACTCCTCGGTCGTGCCCGAGGCGAGATGGTAGCCGATGACGTGGTCGGCATAGGGGGAGTTCTCGACGTGGGCCACAAGCGCTTCCAGGGCTGCGGTAGTATCGGCGCGCCAGGCTTCCGAGGCCCAACTGGGAGCGGGTTTGCCGCCCGCGTGGACAAACGGGACGGGGACGCCGTCGCCGGGGTCCATCAGGACGATGTCGTCGGGGTGGGCCTCGCTCCACCAGATGGGCGCGTGCAGGTAGAGCCGCGGGAAGATCCAGGCGTCGGGACGGGCCTCGAGTACCATGCCGGCCCGCTCGTCGAGCTGGGAAAAGTCGAACCGATCGGGCGCGACCCAGGCCGTCCGCGAGAGGCTGTACCCCGCCTCGGTGGGCGTCGCGCTGAACGAGTACAAGTCCACGCCGGCCCGCGCGAAATCGCGAAACACCTCCACCGACGGCGTATAGGCCGTGTAGGAGATGCCCGTGTGGGGCTGGCCGTTGATGAACAGCGTCGGCACGCCCCCATGCTTTCGCACCTCGGCGATCGTCTCGTTGGTGGATGGCATCGCTGTCTCCTCCTTCTGTACGTGCTTGCTGGCCTCTGGAGCAAGCTTCGCCGCGACCCTACCTTGCCAGCGGAACCAGCCTCTCGGCATTGCGATGATAGATCGCCTCGCGTACACCATCGGGCAGGGTGAGCTCTTCGAGATAGGCCGCCAGGTGTCCATCGAAGCAGTCCCGCGCAAAGAGCACGCGATCGGCGTAGCGCAGGAGAAAGGCGCGGCCGTACGCGCGATCGCGCGAGATCGCTCCTAGGGCCGATCCTGCCGATAGATCGCACCACAGATTGGGATACGTGTCGAGCATTCGCTCCACGTCGCCGCCAGGGGCCACGGGGCCCTTGGGGTAGGGCTCCTTGTCATAGAGCTCATCTTTGGAGATATGCGCCCAGAAGCCGGGGCCGTGTCCCAGGAACACCGTCTCGGGGCAGGCGGCTACGGCGCGCTCGAACGCCTGGATCCCGCCGCCGTACCAGTAGTTCGGGCGCGGATAGCGGGTGCCTCGGTCAAAAGCATAGTCGAGGTGGACCACCACGGGCAGCCCCTGCTCTCCGCAAAAGCGGTACATCTCGATGGCGTCGGGGTTGTCGTACATCATGCGCAGCTTGAGCTCGCCGTAGATGCGCACACCCCAGAGCTCGATGGCGCCACGCAGGCGGTCCAGCGCGTTCGGGCGGCGCGGATCGGGCGCATAGCCGAGCACAAATCGGTCGGGCGCCTGTCGGGCATACGCCAGTGCGGTGGCCAACGGCAGCGGGCCAGACGCGTTCCATCCGGGGCAGCTCCGCGCGTAGACGGGGTCGCACTCGTCGGTAGGGGCTTCCCACGTCAGCAGCCAGGTGGCGTCGATACCGTGGGCGTCCATGTTGGCCAGGGTGGCGTCGAAGTTGTGGCCTAGCCAGTCGGCGTGATTGTGAGCGTCGATGATGCGCGTCGTCATGGGTCTCCTTCTGTGCGCCTAGCGCCGCTTGCGGGCCGCGTGTCCCATGGGCGAACTCCACGATCTTGGCCGCGGGGCACGGTTTTGCCTCTCTTAGACATAATCCATAGACAGAACGTGCATGGGCAGCGGCAGGGCGGCCCCCAGACAAAGCGGCAGCTCGGACTCGTGGCTGGTGGGCGGACCGCCAAGCAGCAATCGGGTAGCCTCGACGATGTCCAGATCCACGCGCTGGTCGGCGTGGCAGCCGGGCAGCACCTGAACGTCGCCCGCGGCAAAGGTCAGGGTCGCCGCAGTGGTGCGGTCATGCTCCTGGATGGCCAGGCAGACAGAGCAGCCCTCGTCTGCGAGGCCCGCGACGGCCTCTGCCCAGTGGCGCAGGTAGGGCCTCGCGGCCTCGAGCAGGCGCGTGAGGTCGACGATGCGGACCATCCCGTTGGGGCCGCTGCGCCAGTGGGATGCGTAGGGCATCAGGCGTGCCAGGCGGTCGCGGTCGCAGGCGGCCAGGTACCATTCGGCCTCGGTCGCCTCGCTTGCCTCGAGGATCGTGCGGATGAGCCTCGGCTCGCGGTGCGATGTGGAGACCATCTCGAGGATCTGTAGGCGCTCCTCGCTGCGTCCATGGTTCGTAGGTCGCACGATGGCATACC
>CAYOBT010000037.1:0-12406 GCA_964402205.1 uncultured Anaerolineales bacterium | reverse complement strand
TTGGTCCTGTGGGGTCAAGGCTTGCCTCTGGGACTGGCGGCCTGGGCGGGCTGGGGCCTAATGACGTGGGAGCTGTGGAAGCGCCGCCGCTGGGTACACTTGCTGCCGTGGGTGTGGGTCACGTTCACCTTTGGCTACCAGAGCGTCCAGTTCGTCAAGACCATACGCTACCTCTTGCCCATCTATCCAGCGATGGCGGTCATGGCTGGCTACGTCATCGTGCTGCTCTACGAGGTGTGGAAGCGGCGCCGTCGCGCAGGGGATGTGGGCTGGCAGGGATGGGCGGCGCTGATGGCTGCGGCCGTCGCGCTGCTCGGAGCACTGCTGTGGGGTACGGCGGTAGCGGGCGTCTACAAGCGGCCCGTGACGCGTATTGAGGCGTCCCGCTGGATCTACGAGCACGTGCCGCCGGGATCGGCCATTTCCAACGAGCTCTGGGATGATGCCCTGCCCCTGAGCATTGATGGCCATGCCGCCGGTCTCGAGTACCGCATGGTCCAGATGGACCTGTACTGGGAGGACGTTCCGGAAAAGCGCGAGCAGCTCTATCGCTGGTTGACCGAAGTGGACTATATCGCGCTATCGAGCAATCGGTTGTACGCATCGATCCCGCGGTTGCCCGACCGCTACCCGATGACTATGCGGTTCTACGAGGCCCTGTTTGCAGAGGAGCTTGGCTTCGAGCGCGTGGCAACGTTCACCTCGCGGCCACGTGTGCTGGGGATTCCCATTCCAGACGACGGGGCCGACGAGTCATGGACGGTCTACGATCATCCCAAGGTGATCATCTTTCGCAAGCGCCCTGACTTTTCCCTTGAGCAGGTGCGTAGCCTGTTCGATGACTTGGATCTGGATCGTGTCGTGCGGGCCATGCCGCGAGATGCCATGCGGGCCCCGAATCAGCTCATGCTGGACCAAGCCACGTGGCACGAACAGCAGGCCAGCGGCACGTGGCGTGACATGTTTGACCGAGAGGGTTGGCCGAACCGCTTGCCGGTCGCGGCTTGGCTCTTGGCGATCTATCTGCTTGGCTGGGGCACCTTCCCGCTAGCGTACGGGCTCTTGCGAGGACTGCCCGATCGTGGCTATCTGCTCAGCAAGGCGCTGGGGCTGTTGCTCTTTGGCTACCTGGCTTGGCTGCTACCGAGCCTTCGCGTGGCGCCCAACTCGGTGGGGCTGGTATGGGCGTGCGCGGCAGTGGTCGTAGCGGCAGGGATTGCCGCGGCCTACCTGCAGCGAGACGCCCTTGGCACCTTCCTACGCTCCCGGTGGCGCCATCTGATTCGCGGCGAGCTGCTCTTTCTCACCCTCTTTTCCCTGGCTCTGGCGATTCGCTGGGCCAATCCAGATCTGTGGCATCCGGTCATGGGCGGCGAGAAGCCGATGGATCTGGCCTATCTCAACGCGATCCTGCGCAGCAAATGGTTCCCGCCGTACGATCCCTGGTTCGCCGCTGGGTATATCAACTACTATTACCTGGGCCTAGCGCAGGTTGCGTCCCTGATCAAGCTCACAGGCATCGTCCCGACGGTGGCGTACAATCTGGCGGTGCCAACGCTGTTCGCGCTGACGGGGACGGGCGCGTGTGCCGTGGCCTATGGGTTGCTGGCGCCTTTGCAGGGAGAAGGTCGGTGGTGGTCGCGCGCGTGGGGCTACGGGCTGGCCGCAGCGGTCGCCGTCGTGCTCTTGGGAAACCTGGGCCAGGTCAAGCTGCTATGGGAAGGATGGAAGGCCCTTGGCGCTGCAGCTCTCAGCGAGGGTGGGTCGGCGACCTACGGCGATGCACTCCGCGGCGTGACGGGCCTCTGGCGATGGCTGTTTGAGGGGCAGCAACTTGTCTTTCGCCCCGAGTGGTGGTATTGGAACGCTTCTCGCGTCATGAGCCATGGCGAGATCAACGAGTTTCCGTTCTTCACTTTTCTCTATGGCGATCTCCATGCGCACATGACAGCTTTGCCCTATGCAGTGCTGGCGCTGGGGATCATGGTGAGCGTCGTGCGGCGCACTAGCGCGGTTGGGTCTCCGATGAGATCGCCATCAAGCTGGCCTGAGTGTTGGGGTCGGATTCGGTGGCTGCGGATAGCCGAGTGCGGCGCCATGGCCCTCGTGCTGGGGTATCTCTGGGGCAGCAATACGTGGGATCTCCCTACGTACGCTGGGTTGCTGGGCGTTTGCTTTGTCCTCTGCGAGTGGGAGCGGATGGGGCACCTGGAGCTTTCCGGCCTCCTGCGCGCGGCTGGTTGGCTCGCATTGACGCTGGTAGGCAGCTATGTGTTGACGTGGCCGTACCACGCGCACTATGGGGCCGGCTACACTAGCGTGAGACTCTGGCAAGATGCACGCACCAGCCTCAGCGAGTACCTGTGGATCCACGGTCTTTTCCTGTACGTGCTCTATGGCTATGTGGCCACCTTGGCACGGAGCCGGCGCACGCGTCAGCCTATCGTGCGGGCCGTGCGGGCGTTCCTGCGACGGCCGTGTGGCTTCCGAAGGCTGTATCGTGCTCTGGTCTTCCGACAGACGATGGCTTACCAGGCGTCCTGGGCGGTACTTGCCGGTTTGGGCGTCATCTGGTTGGCGTTCTTGCTGATGGGCTCTGGGGCGGTCCCAGTCGCGTTGCCGTTGCTAGCGGCTGCCGTGTTCCTGCTGATGGATAGGACGCGCTCGACGCTTTCGAGGCTGACCCTCGCCATGGTGGCTGTCGGGGCGGCGCTGACGGTTGGCGTCGAGTTCGTGGTGTTGCAGGGCGATATCGGCCGCATGAACACCGTGTTCAAGTTCTACCTGCAAACGTGGGTCCTGTGGGGGTTGGCATCGGCCGTCGGGCTATCGGCCGTTGTCCGGCTCAAGAGACTCTGGCCCTCTGCCCTGCGTGGCTGGTGGATGCTGGGGCTGGTCCTGCTGGTGGCGGGAGCGGCAGTCTATCCGCCTACGGCTGCGGCGGCCAAGATACGTGATCGGTGGCACGTGGGGCAACCTACGGAGCTAGAGGGCGCGGCGTACATGGAGACGGCTGTCTACTATGACCGGGAGACAGAGCTCACGCTTGAACATGACCGGCGCGCGATCGTCTGGCTCCAGGACCATGTGGTGGGGTCGCCGGTCATCGCAGAGGGGAACACGCCGCTCTACCGGTGGGGCGGGAGGGTCTCGGTTTACACAGGCTTGCCCACCATCGTGGGCTGGGACTGGCACCAGAAGCAGCAGCGCACGGCCGTGGGAGGGATCGTCGTCGATTGGCGCCTGCAGGACGTGCAGGCGCTCTACAATAGCCCTCATCCTGCCGAAAAGCGCGAGGTACTGCAGCGCTACGGGGTCGCCTTGGTCTACGTGGGAGAGCTAGAGCGGGCCTACTACGACCAGGCAGGTTTGGCTGCCCTGGATGCCATGGTGGGCGATGACCTATCGGTGGTCTACCAGGAAGGCCCAGTCACCATCTATGGCGTGCACGGCGCGAATCAGGCTATCTCGTCGGGCACGTTCTGGGATACGTTGGTGGCGGCATGGCGGCGGTGGAGGCCGAGCTGGATCCCTCCGCGTGTGGCTGCAGAGGGGCCGGCAACGGTGCCCGAGACGGGATCCTTGATGCTGGACGAGCCAGTCTGGGAGCTTCCGGTCATTGCGGATCGCGCCTGGAATGTTGCAGCGAATGGAAGCACGCCACTGGCCATCCTGGTGTGGTGGGCCGTATTCGCACTGCTGGGGCTGGCAGCTTGGCCTCTGACGGCATCGCTGTTCGCTGGCTGGGACGACGCCGGCTATGCCTGGGCGCGTATCATCGGATGGCTAGCAGCGGGCTACTTGGTCTGGATCGGGGCGAGCCTTCGCCTGTGGGCCAACCTCGCGTGGGTTGGATGGGCGGCGTTGGGCGCCCTAGCGCTGGTGTCTTGGGGCGTACTGAGGCGAGGACGCGAGGCCATCGCGAGGGCATGGAGCGACTACCGCAGGCTCCTTCTACTCGAAGAGCTGATCTTCACAGCCGGCTTTGGGGCATTCGTGCTCCTGCGACTTCTGAATCCGGACCTGTGGCATCCCTGGTACGGTGGCGAGAAGCTGATGGAGCTGGCCTATCTCAACGCTGTAGTCAAGTCGGCCCACATGCCCCCGTATGACCCCTACTTTGCACATGGGTATCTCAACTATTACTACTATGGGCACTATTTGGTGGGCTACCTGCTGAAGCTGACCGGGCTCGCGCCAGAGGTCGGGTTCAACCTGGCGATTCCGAGCTTGTTTGGGCTCACGTGTCTGGGCAGTTGGAGCATCGGAAGGCGGCTCGGGCGCTCCAAGATAGCAGGCTTTGCATCGGTGGCCTTGGTAGCCGGCATTGGCAACCTGACAGCGCCTCTGCAGTGGCTCGAGTCGCTGGGCAAGGCAGGCGGTGCCTCGTTCTACGGCGCCGAGATCCGACTGACGGATCTGCCGGCTGTCTGGAACGGGCTGCTAGTCATGCTGCAAGGCAAGGCGACGCTGATGCCCTTTGACTACTGGACACGGGCCACGCGGGTGATCCCCTACACCATCAGCGAGTTCCCTTTTTTCTCGTTCCTGTTCGCGGACCTGCATGCGCATGTCATGGCGCTACCGGTCACGCTCCTCGTCGTGGCGTTGCTGTCGGCGGTCGTTGGGCACGGAGCTAGGCAACGCCAGTGGCCTCTGCTCTGGTTGGGGACGCTGGCGCTGGCGTTGGGCAGCCTCTATGCGGCCAACCCGTGGGACTTGCCGGCGTATGGCCTGCTCCTCGTCACGGTTCTGGTTGTGGATGGTGGCCGCTTGGATGGCTGGAGAGGCGTGCTTCGAGGGATCCTCTTGGCGCTCGGAGCTGGTGCCATCGGCTATCTGCTATTCCTTCCCTTTGCGCGTTCCTATCTACCGATCCGCGCAGGGCTGGGCTTGCTCTCCGCAGAAGAGCGTACGTCCCAGATCAACGCTCTGGTGCTGTGGGGCTCGCATCTGTTCCTGGTTGGCTCACTGTTGGCCTGGTGGGGGCGACGCGCCATGGGTAGGTTGCCCGGCGGATGGTGGCTCGTGGGGGCTACGAGCGTCGTGGTGGTCGGCGTCGGGGCAGTGACGGGCCTGGGCGCTTTGGGACTCTATCTTCCGTTGCTGATCGCGTCTGCTTGGCTGGCTTGTGAACCGGGTCTAGAGGGTGCGCGTCGGTTGCAGCGGTTGATGCTCGCACTGGCGCTGGGGATGATGGCCGGGGTCGAGGTCGTGTACGTCGCCGATTTCCTGGACGGCACCGACTGGCGCCGGATGAACACCGTCTTCAAGTTCTCCTTTCAGGCTTGGGTGCTCCTAGGCCTTGCGTTGGGAGCCAGCCTTCCCCGGTTGTGGCAGCGTCTGCGAGATTCGCGACGGGGTCTGGGCACGGCGTGGCGAGTCGTCACGGTGGCACTGTTGGGGGCGGCGGTCGCCTATGTCCCGCTGGCCATCGAGGCACGGGTCACGGAGCGCTTTCCCGAGGGTTCGGGACCGCGATGGACGTTGGATGGCTCGTCCTTTATGCAGACGGCGGTCTATCGATGGCCAGATAGCGATAGCGTCATTGCGCTCCGTCATGACCGTGACGTGATCCGGTGGCTCTGGACCCACGTGCAGGGGACGCCGGTTGTGGCGGAGGCTCCTCTAGGCTACTATCGGGAAGGTGGGTGCCGGATCGCTTCTTTCACGGGCATGCCCAATCTGCTGGGCATGCACCAACGCGAGCAGCGTCCTTGGGGAGCGGTGGCGGCGCGGGAGCGGCAGGCGGAGGCCCTGTACACCTCGGCCGATGAGACGCAGGTGCTTGGCATTCTGGAGGAACTCGACGTGGGCTTTGTGTACGTGGGGCAGCTCGAGCGCATCACCTATGGCGGTCAAGGGATGCTGACGCTCGCTCGGCTCGCGGAGCAAGGCGTCCTGGCGACCGCGTATCAGAACGAGGGCGGTGTGCTCTATTGCGTGGTGCCCGACGCCTTGCGAGAGGCTCTCGCGCGCGCGGAGGAGGCAGGCAGCTGATGGGTGCCATGCTCTTCTGGTGGCTGGCCCTAAGCGCCATGGGCGTGTTGGCCTACCCTCTGGTGTGGAGGCTTGGTGGGGCCTTGCCTGATCGGGGGCTATCGGTCGCGCGCCCCATTGGCCTGCTCCTGGTGAGCTACGGCTTCTGGCTGCTGGTCAGCCTTGGCTTTCTGCAGAACCGGATCTCGAGCATCGTGCTTGTCCTTGCTGTTGTTGCCGCTGGGTCGGCGTGGGTGTGGCGGCGCGACGGCGACGAGATCGTGGCTTGGCTTTCCGAGCAACGGCGCCTTGCGCTCACGAGTGAGCTCGTCTTCCTGGGAGCCTTGGCATTGTTCGCGGCTTTCCGGGCCTCCAACCCCGAGATCGCAGCCACAGAAAAGCCCATGGAGTTTGCCTTTCTCAACGGTATCCTGCGGAGCGACGCCTTTCCTCCGCGTGACCCCTGGCTGGCGGGGTATGGGATCAGCTACTACTACTTTGGCTATGTCTTGATGGCCGTGCTGACGCAGCTATCCGGCGTCGCCCCTGGTCTGGGGTTCAACCTGATGGGTAGCACGCTGTTTGCCATGACGGTGAGCGGGGCCTTTGGGCTCGGCCACAACCTGATTGCCACCCGCTCTCGAAAGCGAGAGCGATCTGCGGGCGATGGGTTGCCGTTGGGCGCTGGGGGACTCACGGCGTTCATGGTGGCCGTCATCGGGAACCTGGAGGGCATCTTTGAGCTGATGCGCGCCCGTGGGTGGGGCTCGAACGCTCTCTGGCGGTGGCTGGATGTCAAGAACCTGGCGGCCTCGGAGGCGTCGCGCTTCTGGTATCCCGATGACATGTGGTGGTGGTGGCGAGCTTCGCGCATCATCCATGACCGAGACGCCTTTGGGAACAGCATGGAGGTCATCTCCGAGTTTCCTGCTTTCAGCTTTCTCCTTGGCGACAACCATCCCCACGTGCTGGCGTTGCCGTTCGTGCTCGTGGCGTTGGCGCTGGCGTTGAACCTGCTGCTCGATAGGAGGCCGGGGCGTGTTTGGTGGCTGCGTTGGCCGGGTGGCTGGCCGAGCTTTTTCTTGTACGGGCTCATCGTAGGCGGGCTGGGCTTTCTGAACACGTGGGATCTGCCGCTCTACCTCGCCATGATCGTAGCGGCGTACCTGCTCAGGGAGGACGTGCGATCCGGTCGCTCCATCTGGCATGGCGTGAGCGTCGGCGTTGGGCTCGCGGTGCTCAGTCTCCTGCTCTACATCCCCTTCTACCTGAGTTTCCGCTCCCAGGCCGGGGGAATCGGGTTGGTGGTCGGCGTCAAGACCAAGCTGCACCAGCACCTGCTGATGTTCGGGATCCAGGTCGTCTGGTTGATGCCGGCGCTGCTGGCCTTGGCGTGGCGCGTGCGTCGCGCGTCGTTCGGCCATTCCTGGCGCACGGTTGATCTGATCGCTGGCGTCGCGCTTGCCTTTCTGACGGTCGTCTGCGTGGTACAAGGCTGGTGGACGGCTTGGTTGGGCGCGGTGCTGGCGGGCGTCTCGATGTGGATCCTGGTGGCTTGGTGGGTGAGACGAGCAGAGAGCGGCGTGATAGACGGGCCTCTGCGTTTGAGCCTGACAATGGTGGCCTTGGCGGGCGCATTGGTCGTGTTCTGCGAGTTTCTCTTCCTGCGCGACGTGTTCGGCACGCGGATGAACACGGTGTTCAAGTTCTATTACCAGGTGTGGGTGCTTCTGGGCGTCGCCAGCGTCCATCTCGCCCTTTGCGGTCTGGAGGAATGGCGTCCGGCTGGCGTCGCTGGCAGAGCCGCACGTTGGGCGCTAGTGAGCGTGGCAGCTTTGGCGATGGTAGCTGGGCTCCTCTACACGATCGCGGCGGTGCCCGCCAAGGCAGGAGGATTCTCGACATCCCCCACGCTGGACGGGACGGCGTATCTGCGGCAGGCAGCGCCGGACGAGTACGCGGCCATCCAATGGCTGCGCGCACACGCTCGCGACGACGACGCGCTCCTGGAGGCGCCAGGTGGCTCCTACTCGGAGTTCAACCGGCTTTCGGCGTGGACGGGCGTGCCCACGCTGCTAGGCTGGACGGGCCATGAGCTGCAATGGCGGGGGAACTATGATATCCAGGGCGAGCGCGAGCCCGATATCGCGGCCATCTACCAGGGTTCCGATGTGGCCCGGACCGAAGCCCTGTTGGATGCCTATGGCATCGATTTGGTTGTGGTGGGGCCGCGAGAGCGAAGCAAGTATGGCGTCAGCGACCTCACTCTCCAGAAGCTGGATGCGATCCTAGAGCCTGTCTATGAGAATCCGACCTATGTGATCTATGGTCGTGGCCGCTAGGGTTCGCTGTATCGCTTGTGGTATAATCGCCAGAACGTCACGGACGCGAGCAGAACTGGGGCGCAATGGACACGGCTCGTAGCATCGAGGCATCTTCGTCAGATGGGCGGGTGTACCGGCCTGATCTGAGCTGGCTGACCGTCGAGGTCGTCGTCTATGCAGGGCTGGTGTTACTCGCGTTGATGGGCCGGCTATTCTTGCTGGATCTGTGGCCCTTGTCAGAAGCAGAACTGCCGGTAGCGCTTTCCGCCCTGCGGGCTGCAAGGGGCGAGGCCTGGCGCGCGGGATCGTACAGCCCGCTGCTGTTTGACCTCGATCTGCTGCTGTTCGCGCTGACCAGAGCCACCGATGGAGCGGCTCGCTTGGTCTCGGCTCTGGCCGGTACCGCCATTGTGGCGACGCCGTACCTCTTCCGTCGACGCCTGGGACGCTGGGGAGCGTTAGCCACGGCGGCACTGCTGGCGGTGTCTCCAGTGGCGGTCTATCTGTCGCGTAGCGGCGACGGGACCGCGTTGGCTCTGCTGTTCGTCGTCCTGGCGCTAGCGTCTTTCGAGCACAATCGGCCCTGCCTGCTGGTGATGTCTGTCGTGCTTGGCGTCCTGACCGCGCCGGGATTCTATACGCTACCGATTGGCATAGGCATCGCGCTTCTTGTCATGCGGTTGGTTGGGCGCTCGCACCCAGCCGTAGCTAGGCTGCGTGCGGTCTTGTGCGGCGTGTCCCGTGGCCATCTCGTCTGGGCGAGCGTGGTGTTGGCGCTCGGTGCTACCGCCGCGACGTCCAACCTGGGGGGCGTCGGGGCGACAGCCGAGCTGGCGTGGCGTTGGGTGACCGGCCTGGTGGCATCCGCAGATGCGCCCGCATGGTGGTGGACGATCGCTAGCCTGGCATTCTATGAGCCCGTCACCCTGGCGCTGGCCGTGGCCGGCGTGGTATACGCGTTCCGGCCTTCGGGCGAGGCTTGGGAGCGGGCTGTCGCTATCTGGCTGGCCTGGTCGCTCGCTCTGGGCACGGTGGGGGGGCATCGAGGGCCGCTTTGGCTGGCCCAGGTGTGGCTGCCGGCCGTGGTGCTGGCGGCGCGAGGGGTGGAGCGGCTGGCCGCTGTTGCTCTGGATCGAGAGCACGACGGTCGCGACTTGGCGGGCATCCTCGTCATCTGGGCCGTCCTTTGCTTTGCCTGGTTGCAGTTGGCAGCCTATCAGTACACGGCGCAACGCGTCCGTCTGAGTCTGATGATCTGGGGAATGGGCGCGGGCGTGGTGCTGCTCTGGGGGTACGGCCTCTGGCGTGGTACCTGGCGTGCCCTACGCGTAGCGGCGTGTGCTATCGCCCTGATCGGTGCCATGGCGCAGCTCTCAAACGCCAGCGCCTTGGCCTATCGGACGCCGCGCGATCCGCGTGAGCTCCTCGTTGAGCGCACGATCTCGGCCGACGTTCAGGTACTGGAGGAACTGGTAGATCGCGAGGCCGCCCTGGATGGGCTGGATCGAACGACCCAGCGCATCGTCTACGATGCGGGTTTCGACGGCGTTCTGGGTTGGGTCCTGCGCGAGTATCCGCTGTCCAGCGCATCTGAGGATCCGCTAGGGCAACTGGATGCTGATGTCTGGATCACCCCAGAGCTGTCCGAGGATGCTTGGCCCGCACGGCTCGTGGGCCAACGCGTCGCTCTCTGGGAGACGCTCGATGAGGTGTCCCTGACGCGGCTAGATCCCTTGCGCTGGCTCGTGACGCGTGCCTCTGTCGGACGTACGGCCAGCGAGGCGGTGCACGTATGGGTGCGTGCTGACTCGGGCGCGGGCGCGCCATGAGGGAGGATGGGAGTAGCTCCATGACGCAAAAGGAGGGGGGCGGCTTGCTGCTAGATCGCCCGCTGTTCGGAAGCAAGCGAGTCACCTGGATGACCATCGCCTATGTGGCGATCATGCTCTTTGTCGTGTTCACGCGTCTGTGGGATCTACCGTCTCGGGGCTTTAGCCACGACGAGTCTATCCATGCATGGGAAGCCTGGAAGCTGGTCACAGGCCAGGGCTATCAACACAACCCGGTCTACCATGGGCCATTCTTGTACCACTTTACCGCCTTTATCTATGCCCTCTTCGGCCATAGCGATTTCACCGCGCGACTGAGTACCTCCTTGATCGGGATCGCGATGGTCGCGATGCCGCTCCTTTTCCGCCGGTGGCTTGGCAACAAGGGTGCGCTCTTGGCGATGCTGCTGATGGCTATCTCGCCCGTGGTCATGACGCGGTCGCGGTTCATCCGGCATGATCAGGGCGCCGTGCTCTTTAACCTGCTGCTCGCCGCGGCCTTGTTGCGCTACCTGGAGAGCAGACGCAAGGGGGACCTCCGTCTCGTGGCTGCGGCCTATGCCTTGGGCTTTGCCGCAAAAGAGACCACCTTCATCACCTATGCCATCCTTGGCCTGTTCGTCGGAGCTATCTGGCTCTATAACGGCTGGCAGAGTCGGCCCGACGACGCGGAGGGCCTCTTGCCATCCTTGAGGCGCAGCAACTTTGGCGACCTGGCCTCGTTCGACCTTGTGATCGTGATGGGAACGTTGCTGTTGCCTTGGGCATCGCCCTTTGCCATCCAGGCGCTGGGCTTTGATCCCATTGACTATAGCGCCAACGGGATCATTTCTTCGGGGATCATTCTCGGAGTCGTGCTGGCCATAAGTATCGCCATCGGCCTGGCTTGGAACCGCAAGCTGTGGCTCGAGTGTGCGGGCATCTTCTGGGGAATCACCATTGTCCTCTACACAACCGTCTTTACCAACGGGCAAGGCCTGGCGACGGGCGTGGTGGGATCCCTGGGCTACTGGCTTTCGCAGCACGGCGAGGCACGTGGCGGGCAGCCATGGTTCTACTATGTGGTGCAGTTGGGCCTCTATGAGTTTCTGCCGGTGCTGCTAGCGATTGCCGGCACGGTGATCTTCGCCTTGCGGCGCGATGCCGTGCCGACGCAGGAGCGAGACCGAGAGGCCACGATTGCGCTGTTGGGGAGCACACTCCCGCGTGCTCCCTTTGTGGGGTTCCTGGTCCTCTGGGCTTGGGCTGCCTTTGTCATCTATTCTTGGGCAGGCGAGAAGATGCCGTGGCTCACGCTGCATATCGCAGTGCCCATGCAGCTGCTCGGAGGGTGGGCCCTCGCCCGCCTGACCGATCTCGACTGGCACGACGTCCGTCAGCGTGGTGGGCTCTGGCTGTTGTTGCTAGTGCCGTTGCTGTTGCTCTCGCTGGTGATGCTGGCCAAACGGCAGTTTTCTCTGGGTACCACCCTGGAGGAGCTTCGCGAGACGATGGGCTGGCTCGCGGCCCTGATCGTGGCCGGCATCATGGGCGCGTTTGCGTGGTCCGCGGCCAAGCGTCTCCGGTCGGGACAAGCCTGGAAGCTCGCGACGCTTGCGCTGGTGGCCGTTCTGATGGCGGCGACGCTGCGCTTTGCCTGGATGGCAAGCTTTGTCAATCAGGATCTTGCCACCGAGTTCCTGTTCTATGCCATGGGCACGCCCGACGATGCTCTGGTGGCACGAGAGCTGGAAGAGATGTCGCGTCGGTTGACGGGCGGGCTCTATCTCAAGGTGACCTACGACAATGACACGAGCTGGCCCTTTGTCTGGTACCTGCGCGATTTCGAGAACGCTACCTACTTTGTAGAAAGCATGGAAGGCCCCACCGATGCCGACGTCGTGCTGGTAGGGCCATCCAACGAGGCTGCCATCAAGCCTCAGCTTGGGAATCGCTACTTCCGTCGGCAGTACCGGCTGATCTGGTGGCCCGACCAGGACTGGTACATGCAGATGCCGGACACGCTCTGGCAGGATCTGCGGACGCCGGAAGGGCGGCGGCAGCTCTGGGACGTGATCTGGCGCCGCAAGTCGGAGCATAGCCTGGATGCCTGGCCTTTGGTCAACAATTATGCCATGTACGTTCGGCGTGATGTGGCCATGCAGCTTTGGGACTATGGCCCGGAGGTCTCTGTGGCGGCGGAACCGCTTCCTGGGGACGAGTATCTGGAAAAGTGGCGTCCCCGCGAGGCGCTGATGCGCAGTTCGCGGCTGGACCTGGAAGACAAGGTGCACC
>CAYOBT010000036.1:0-12556 GCA_964402205.1 uncultured Anaerolineales bacterium | reverse complement strand
TGGCAGAGATACGCAAGCAGATCAGGCTCCAGTTCCATGGCCACCCGATGCGGCAAGCGGAATGGGAGATAGTTGATCACCGCGCAGCAGCGGTAGCGCGAGCGAATATCAAGTAACTTGGCAATGAGAGGGCGAAGCATCAGATGCGCCAGCGTCCTGCTCACCGGACCCGCCGAGGGTAGGCAACGTGGATTCCACACGGTGACGCCTGCCGGGACAGCAGGGCCAGGCTCTCCTTGCGCAGGCGCCCGCGATGTTAGGCGGGCCACCACGCGCGGGATCTCTCGCAAGGCTGGGAACCGCTTGGGGATGGGATTCAGATAGTGGACCACATAGCCGCGTTCCGCCAAACCCGTTGCGATGGTCTGGGAACTCTGCCAGGTAAAGCCCCACTCGACGACGGCTATCAGAAACACGACCGTCGGATGGCCGTTGGTAGATGATGCCCTTACCATCTGATAGGCCTTAGGGCGCGTCAGAGGTGGGCCAGCGGTCGATGCCCACGGCTTGCTTGAAGACTCGCCACACAAAGAGCGGGTTCCCGACCAGATAGCGCCGCCACAGGCGTCGGGGCTCGATGACTAGCCTGCCTAGCCACTCTAACGCGTGATCCGTCATCCAGGAGGGCGCCCTCTGACGCTCGCCCGACACATAGTCGAACACACCCCCGCCCGTCAGGGCGAGCCCAGCGTCGATGTGTGCCCAGTTGGCCGCTAGCCATCGCTCCTGAGTCGGCATCCCAAAGCCAACGACCAGGATATCGGGCGACATCGCATTGATGGCATCGATGACGGCTTTGCTTTCTGAGGCGCCATCGGACTTGTCAAAGTACCCGTGATGAAGGGCCTCTACCCGGAGATCCGGATAGACCTCCTGCAGGCGCCTGGCCGCCTCAGCTGCCACACCGGGGGCAGCTCCCACAAAGGCCATAGATGCCTCCGCTTCGCTCGCAGCAGCAGCAAGGTCCCACATCCACTCGGCGTAGGTGATCCGCTCTGCGATCCTTTGCCCCACAAGCCGAGCCGCCAGCACGACCCCAGCCCCATCGCAGAAAACCAACTCGGCTCGGTTCAGCAGCTCCCGCAGCCAAGGGCGAGTATAAGCCAGGTTCAGGCAATGAGCGTTGACGTTGAGCACTAATGCGTGTTCCCGACGTCTCGCTAGATCGACCACGCGCGTGGTGAGATCACAGGCACGGAGCGAGTGCACACGGACACCCAAGACATGGGCGGCGTCGCGGCCCTCGCTGTCGTCCGTCTCTTTGCCCTGAAGCAGCTTGCTCCCCGCGGTGACAGCGCCGAAACCCAGCCAGATCAACGTGATGGCCATGGTATCCACCGAAGGCATGGAGGTCAGGCCGTCGACCAGTACGGCCACCAACGACCAGCGACCACCGAGCAGCAAGGCTCGAGACCAGATAGGCTTGCCGCTTTCGGCAGAGGCCTCAATGGGACGAGTATGGCGCCACACGAGGCCTAGGAGGTAGGCGAAAGCAACCAGCCCAACTGCGCCATGCTTGTAAAGGATGCCAAGATAGGTGCTGTGCGTGCCTGCTGGAAGAGCGAGCTCGGGCACCTCGCGTGCGGTACCCCAGCCCAGAACTGGCCGCTCCAGCCAGCCCCGCAGCGTTCCGAGCACGGTGTCAAAGCGCGCGGCCGCGGACCCGCCGCGAACCCACCGGTCGCGGGCAAAGGCCACGGCCGTCAACGTCGAGAACCCGCGATCTAGTAGGAACGATCCACCTGGCGTCACCAAATCCACGACGATGGCCAGACCTACGAAGAGTAGCGCGACCGCCGCAAGGCGCCAGAACCAGCGTCGGTAGCGCGAATAGAAGGCCCACACAAAGACACCGCCCGCTAGCAACCCGCCCATAGCCGCTCTGCCCGTGGTGAACGCCAGATTCACCAACCCGAGCAGTACGATCGCCCAGGCAAGGACACGCTTCCAGACGGCGTCCTCGTGCGTCAACGTGCCCACCAACGGCAGTGTGGCCGCCATCGCGCTCGCGTTCTGCAAGGGCCACAGGAAAAGGCTGCTCACCCGGTAGTACTCGCCAAAGGGACGGAAAAAAGCTCCGCGCGCCAGTGACCGTTCGAAAAGCTGCTCCAGATAGCCACCTCGCGTCAACGACGAAGGCACTAGGAGCTCCGCGAAGGGGCTCCAATCGGTGGGTCGAAAGCCCAGGAGGGCCGCCACCGAAACGAGAGAGGCGATGGCTACCAAAGCGGCAACCAACCAGATCAGCCGCTTGACGTCTCCGAGGCGTTGCGGAATCCCCATGGCCAGCACAAAGACGGCACAAGCTGCCACCCAAGATGAGAACGCCCGACCGAACGTGAGCAGACGGCGGGCCTGATCGATGCCGAGAGCCGAAAGGAGCTGCGCCGCGAGAAACAGCCCAAAGGCGATCCACAGCGATCGATATCGCCGGAGCTCTAGCTGCCCCGACAGCGCCAGGCGCAGCGCGAGCAGCGGCAAGGCCACGCTAGGGACGAACTGCTCGATCCCCAGAATCCACCAAGCGGGCCAGTGCAAGAGCCAAACGGCCATCTCTCGGAGAGGAGCCTTGTGACGCAGCCAGCGCCACCGGCCTGGTAACACACTCTTCAGCATCCCGATCGCGCACACGCTCGCCCCCTACCGCCAACCACCTTCGCCTGGTCGATCACATGTATCCAAGCGACCGCAGTCGTTCCTCCACAACGCGCTCATCCTCTTGGGTGAATCCGCGGTCACCAGGAGATGTGATGGCGTCCAGTGTAGCATCGCCGTCGACGGAGACTTGCAGCGGCTGCCGGAAGAGAGCTTGCAGGACATTGCCCTCAGCGTAGGCAGGGACCGGGATGCCTAGCCACGCCAGGACCGTCGGGAAAACGTCCACCAGGTTGGCCCCGTCGATCTCCCCCAAGGCCACATCACGCCCGTGTGCCAGCAGTATCCCGTCCATCGAATGCGTGCCGGAGTGATCGCGCCGAATGAGATTCGGGCGAACCAAGCCTCGCCCGCTCTGAAGGATCGATGACGAGAACTCGTAGCCTGGATGTGGCACGGCGACCAAATCGGGCGCCTGATCGACGCGCACCCCGTCAAAGGCTTCTTCGCGCGTGAAGACTTTTTCCACGATGGGCTCGCCCGTCTCTGGATCTCGCATGCCGAGCAACGCATCGGCCGCGCACTGTCGCACGGATAGATAGTTGGCAGGATCGACAATCCCTTTGGCCTCGCGACCACGCAGATTGACGTTGACATAGGCATAGACCCAGCCATGGATCATGTAGGCTTGGGTCGCTTCCCAATCGATCCCGATGGCATCGGTGACCCGCTCCACCAAGCGACGCCGCTGCGCTCTAGGCAGCAGACGCTTGTTCAGGTTCCAGCGATCCAGGCGCAATAGGGCGGTCACCACCGCACGAGCTGCAGACCCAAGGATTCCCACGCCGCCGACATCAGCTTCTTGCAGGAGACCGGCGCGAGCCAGAGCAATGTTGACATTGACCATCTTGGAGACCGCCTGATGGCCGTGGTCCGATAGGGCAAGCACGAGCGTGTCCTCGTCTGCGAGCCGCGTCAGCATCGCGCCAATCTCCTCGTCGATGGCGCGATACACGGCAAGACCCTGCCGATAGCGTTCTTCGCAAAAGCCAGGGTGCGACGGATCTAGCCACGGGTATCCCGCGTGCTGCAGCGTGTCCGTCTCCTGGAAGTGAAGCATGGCCACGTCCCAGTCGGGCACGACCTGCTCCAGGAGAAAGCGGAACGCCTTGGCCCTAGCGCGAACCGTCGCCTCAGACGCCTCCACAAATGGCTCCCAGCCTCGCACGTTGAACTCTGTCTGAGGAACTAGCACCCTATAGTCGGGAACGGCCGCTAGGAGCTGATCCTTCAGAGCTGCAGGGTACGTCAGATTCCCTTTCACGCCAGGCGTAAGCATGCCGCTCACCACGGCTCCGTTCACAGCTTCTGGAGGATACGTGAGGGGCACGTTCACCGCCACTGCGCGCTTGCCCGCCTGACTGGCTAGCTCCCAGAGCGTTGGAGCCACAATCTCACGCGACGAGACGACATGCGTGTGATAGGAGCCCTCATTCCGTCCACTAAAGTCGAAAAGGCCGTGATTCGCTGGCAGGAGCCCGGTCTGGAAGGTCGTCCAAGCCGCCGGCGTGACGGGCGGCACGGTGGAGGATAGAACGCCGTGAGCGCCGGCCTCTCGCATGGCGGCGAGATGTGGGAGATGACCGCGCCGGATCATGGGGTCGAGAATACGCCAGGTTGCGCCGTCCAACCCGAAAAGCATAGCACGTCGTCGGTTCATGCAGATCAGCCCTCGTTCATCAGGATGATATAGGAATGCGGGGGGCTTCTGGGGGAGCACCCGCATGAGCGTGAGCACGAGGGCCATTCTAGGCGATCTCACAGGCAGCCGCAAACCACGATGGCGAACGCCAATTCGCGCCATCCGCTAGCAGCGCATCGCCGTCTGCCAACGATGCGACCGGTCATTGGAGACACTCGCGTGACGCCACGCGCTGGGATAGAATGCCGTTAGGAATCCCGCTAATCGTCTACAGGAGAAGCTGCTATGCCATACAGTCCGGAAGCCTGCTACGAGATCTGGCTCGATCGTGCGCCCCGATCGCTCGGCTATCGCGAGAATCGCGACATGGCTACGTGGCGCCAGCAGGTGAAAGACACGCTCACCACCCTCTTGGGGCGTAACCCCGAGCGAGTGCCGTTGAACGTCACCGTGGAATGGGAAGAGGATCACGAGGCCTTCCTAGAACGCCGGTTCCGCTTCACGGCAGAAGAGGGCGCCGACGTTCCCTGCCACCTCCTTGTACCCCACGAGGGGCCTTCACCCCACCCCGTTGTCCTTTGCCTCCAGGGACACTCGACCGGGATGCACATCTCCCTCGGCCGAGCCAAGTACCCCGGCGATGAGGCCTCGATCCAGGGCGGGCGCGACTTTGCGATCCAGGCAGTGGAGCGTGGCTACGCGGCTCTGGTTCTGGAGCAGCGCTGCTTTGGCGAGCGGCATGACCGACGCCCAGATGATGTCGCCACCATGGGTCGAGGATGCCACCACGCCAGCATGGTCGCCCTGCTGCTCGGGAGAACGATGATCGGCGAACGCGTGTGGGACGTATCGCGCGCCATCGATGCTTTGGAAACCTTTGACGAGGTAGATGCTGCGCGTGTGGCGTGCATGGGAAACTCGGGCGGAGGTACGATCACCTATTTCGCGGCATGCATGGAGGAGCGCCTCGTGGCGGCCATGCCCTCGTGCTACGTGTGCACCTTCCGCGACTCGATCGCGTCCATCGATCACTGCGAGTGCAACTATGTCCCAGGCATCCTAGACTACTTTGAGATGGGCGATCTAGCTGCGCTGATCGCGCCCAGGCCGCTGGTCGTCGTCGCGGGCAAGGAGGACCCCATCTTTCCGCTAGAGGGCGTACGCGAGACGTTCGCAACGATCCAGGCCATCTATGACCGCTTTGGCGCGGGCGATCGGTGCCAGCTCGTCATTGGCCAGGAGGGCCATCGTTTCTACCCCAAGCTGGCGTGGCCTGTCTTTGGCGAGCTCACCCAAGGCGTGATGCACTAGCCACCAAGCGAGCCTACGTATCCCGACACGCAAAGGTCGGCGCTCTGGCAATGCCAGAGCGCCGACCGCTTGTTACGGCTGCCAAGCGCAAAAGGCCGGAGCCTGCCGGAGGCGATCGTCGGGCCAGCCGAGCATGTGACACTTTTCCCAAATGTAGTAGCAATAGTTGTCCCAGCTCACCTCTGCGGGACAGCGATGATCGACGTGGGGGATATAGCCGCCGTCCGCAACCACGGGTTCCAGTCGCTTGAGTTCGGCCAAGATCGCCTCTCGCCCCTCGTGCAGCGCGAACTTGTCAAACCCGCCCATAATGAGCAGGTCCCGCCCGTGCTTTTGGCGGAGAGCCACTGGATCATTCCCAGCGTTCACCTCCAGCGGGAACATACAATTGAGCCCTACGCTCAGCCAAAGCGGCACCAGTTCATTGATGTTGCCGTCGCAGTCCGTCCAGATCACGTCGATCCCATGCTGCCTCAGCATCTGCATCACAGGCTTCATGTGAGGCATGATCCGCTCTCGGAAAAAGCGAGGGCTCAGCAGAGGCCCGCTGTTGAAGGCGATATCCTCCCAACCGGCCGCTGCGTCGATTTGGCAGCGGTCCAGCACAGGGGGAAGCAGCCCAAGGAGCATGTCTGACAGATGGGCCACCATCTCCTCTACCAAGTCGGGGTCGTCCACGGATAGATAGGCCAGATTCTCAAAGCCAATCCAATCTCGCACCCAGCCAATGAACGAGCCGAATCCCACCACGACCGGAAGATCCGCCGTCCGGCTCTTTTCCAGCATGCGCCGTAGCGCGTCATCGGCGATGGCGCGGGTGGGATGGTCCACATCTAGGAACTCGTCCCTGAAGGCCTCCCACGTGGGCCGATCCTTGATGGGGAACTCGAGATAGTGCGGGATGGTCCGCGTGCCCTCGGTACGTTCCTCCACCAGGACACCTAGGCCATCGCGGGAGGTCACCTTGTCGCCATCGCGCGAGATAATCTGTCTCTCACGGTGCGGGAAGGCTCCCAGGGGCACACCGACGTGCTCAAATTGCTCGATACCAAAGTACTCTTCTACCGCCCGGTCCGGAATATGCCCACTAGGCTGCCGCAACGATGTCGGTAGATGTCCATCGGCCATCCAGTCTTGCTTGAGTTCGTCCCAGTAGCCGAACTCGTAGCTCGGGACATAGTCCACATGCTGAAAGTGCATGTAGCGGTTGAACCGCTCACGCGTGGATAGCTCTCCCCCGAATACAGTCGTCCCTTGACGCACCTCTGTCACGCGGGTCCTCCTTGAACCATGATGGTCGTGGCCCTCGCCAGATTGCGGCGGCCACGATCCAGGGCCTGGTGGCAGCCATGACAGGCAGACGGATATGTGGACACTGCCTGCCACGATGCGGCGGATCGTACCATGGCGTCATCCACTATGCAACCCGCGTGGATCGCGCGGCACTGAGAGGGAAAGAGCCGGGACCTGTTCGTGCCACAGGTCCCGGCTCTTTTGCTGGCGAATGCTCTACGCTAACTCGTGTCCGCAGGCGTTGCAGAACTTGGCGCCGGCGGGATTCTCTGCGCCACATTCCGGGCAGGTCACCACGCCCGTCAGGTTGGCGCCGCACTCGGAGCAGAACTTGGCCGTTTCTGGATTGAGATGCCCGCAGTTCGGGCAACGGACCTTGACGACCTCTGTAGCAGCGCCGCCTTGGGCACCACCAGCGAAGGCGTTGCTCATGGCCTGACCCATCGCCATTCCAGCCCCAAGACCCACGCCAGTCTGCGCTGCGCCACCGGCGCCGCCTTCGGCTGTCGCGGCATCGCCCATGGCACGAGCGGCTTTGAACTTGACATAGGCGTCCATGTTCCCGATGGCGCCCATGGACGCGGCCTCGTCGATGGCCGCCGCCGTCTCTTCCGTCGGACTCACGGACAGGATGTAGAGCTGCTTGAGCGCTAATCCAACAGCCGAGAAATCGTCATTCAGCTTGGCCTTGACCGCTGCCGAGATCTCCTCAAACATGGCGGGAAGGTCCAGGATGGACTCGGTGTTCTCGCCCAGGAGATCGGTAAGACGATTGATGATCATGCTGCGCAGGTAGCTGGTGATATCACCCGTGCTATAGTAGCCACGGGTGCCCACAATCTGGCTCACGAACCGCTGGGGCTCTGCGACCGCCATATTGTAGGTGCCATGCGCTCTCAGCCGCACAAATCGAAAGACCTCGTCGCGCAAGGTGATCGGCTCTGGCGTTCCCCAACGCTGGTCCACCATGTCTCGTGCAGAGACAAAGTAGACCTCGGCCGTGAAGGGGGTATCCCCGCTAAAGATGCCCCGCACCAACTGGGACAGGAGGGGTATGTTCGCCGTCGTGATGGTATGACGGCCCGGCCCGAACGTATCCAGAGCTTTGCCGTCGCGGAAGAACACCGCGACTTGATTCTCACGAACGATCACCTGCGAGCCAAGGCGAAAGTCACCAGGGCCTCGCTCCGGCACGCGCCGCACGAGCTCCTGTGGCCCAAGATCCGGGCACTCGACAACATCGAGAAATCTCCTGGCCATACAAACCTCCTAGGTGAGCGACCGACCGGACACGCTATGCGAGGATGACATCCTGTCGTTTGCTGAACATGCTGTTCAGCTCGTCCAGCAAGGCCACCAGACTCTTGACCTCGGTTGTCAGGGCCGACGAGTCCTCGCCAGCGGACACGACGGCATCCAGCGCCTCGCTGACGCGATCGACCCCATCCAGCATCTCCAGATCAAAGGTGTAGAGCGCATCAAGGACCTCCTCATTCACCTTGATGGCGTCAAACACCCCGGCGTAGCCATAGCTCGCGGTCTTGATGCGGTCTGCGAGCATCTGCAGCTTGACGGTAGCCCGATCCAGCTGTAACACGAGCCGTAGTTCGCCGGCATCGCTCAGGTCACGTTGCAGCGCGTTGATGCGACGAAGGAGCGCTTCATACTCGCGCGCCACGTGAGAACGCAGCAGCTTGTCTGCCTCTCGGCGGGTTTCCTTCTGCTTGTAGCCCTTGAAACCGGGAACCTGCGCGATCAGTTCCTCCACTTTGTTGCGAGACCCCTCCACCCGTTCGGTCAGATCTCCAACCATCTCGCCTGCGCCTCCTCTTCCATCCGCCGCACAAGTCTCAACCACATGCTATACGGAGCCCCCTAGCCCAGGGTTGCACCCGCATTGTAGCCATCGCGAAAGCGGTAGCAAGGCCGTCAGGGTTCCCCGGCTGCACCGGTCAATTCGCCCAACGGAGGCGGAGTTTTATGCAACATTTACGTCCCGATGCCTTTCTATTCCATTATAATATGCCTACAATAGTGATTGGTGCCTTTCTCGCCAATGCCTGGGCGCCATCGCCCAATGCAAGGGATACTCCAAAGCATGCTTGAGCTCTTGGTGGTCCGAATCCTAGAGGCGTACTTTCGACATCGGTGGGCCTATCTGCTACCCATGTTCTTGCTGCTAGTGGCCGCTGTCGTATCGCTAGCTCTCCAAGATCCGGTCTACATCTCGCGCGCGTCGGTCTATGTCGAGCGAGAGTCGCTCCTGAGCTCGTTGACGGACATCCAGGATCAGCCTTTCTCCTGGTCCGGGCCTGCCAAGCTCGCCGCCGATGAGATTCAAGAGCTCCTCTCAACGGATGCCTTTGTGCGAGCGGTGCTGGCCCAAACGCCTCTCGAGGCCGACCTCACTGGCGGGCCGGAGGCTGTGCAGAGCGCCTTGAGTGATGCGCGCAGCCATATGTGGGTAACGGCGGCTGGCATCAATCTGGTGCGTCTCTCCGCCGCCCACGAAAACGCCGAGAGCGCCCATGCGATGGCCCAAGCTCTACTGGACACCTTTGTGCAGTGGCGCATCAACGCCGGCGCCGAGGGAAGTGCGGCAGCGCAGGAGTTCTTCGGGGGCGTCATCGAGGTCTACTCCCAAGACGTCGAGGACGCTCAAGCCGCATTGGATGCCTACTTGCTTGGCCATCCAGAGCCGCTAGTCGGCGATCGCCCCGAGAATGAGCACCTGACCATCGAGCAGCTTCGCTCGGAGCTGAACTTGGCCTACCGTCGCCTGGAAAAGGCCCTGGACCAGGAGGAAAGCGCCCGGCTTGCCATGGCTCAAGTGAGTGCCGACGTCCGCCAAACTTACCGGGTCATCGATGAGCCTACCCTCCCCCACAGCTCGGAACGCTCCCTCAAGAACATGGCGATCAACGTGATCATCTTTGTGGCAGTGGGTGCGCTCATCTCCTTCGGAGCCATCATCGGCGCCGCCCTGATGGATACCTCGTTCCGCGTGCCCATCGATGTGAAGAGCCGATTGCATCTGCCAGTCCTTGCGGTCATCCCAGACCAACGCTCCGAGAGGGCATCCTAGTGACCAACGCAGCTAGCGACAAGCGAACCATTGTCAAGAATGCCGGCTTTTTGATGGCATCGCAGATTGCCACGTGGATGCTGACGCTGCTCCTCACGGTCTTCCTGCCACGCTATCTCGGCGCGGCTGCCATCGGCAAGTTTCACTTGGCAAACTCGACCTGGGCTATCGCGGGGATCCTCATCAGCTTTGGCATGGACACCCTACTCACCAAAGAGATCGCACGGCGCCCAGACGAGACGACAGAGCTGCTCGGGACTAGCCTGCTCCTGCGAGCATTGCTCTATCTACCCGCACTCGCAGGGATGATCGGCTATCTGGCCCTCTTCCGCTATCCCGCCGACACAGCGCTCGTGGTGTACATCATCGGTGCGGCAGCCCTGATCCAGCAGTTCGGCGGCGCTGTCCAGGCATCGCTTCAAGGATTGGAGCGCATGGACCGCCTCGCTTTGGCCAACGTGGCAAGCAAGGCGACCACGACAGCCGGCTCGCTGCTGATGCTTGCGCTCGGACAAGGCATCTATGCAGTAGCCGGTGTATCGGTGATTTCGGCGCTGGTCTACCTCACCCTTCAGCTGTGGTTCGTGCGCCAGCACTATGCCATCGAGCTTCGATGGAATCTATCAGACGCGACACGCATGTTGAGAAATGGCTTGCCCTATATGGCCTCGCAGGCCTTTCTGATCCTCTACCAGCAGGTCGACATCGTGACGATCTCCCTCCTGGTAGATGACCGAACCGTCGGCTGGTATGGAGCGGCCGACCAGCTCTTTGGCACGTTGCTCTTTGTGCCGACGGTATTCATCACGGCAGTCTTTCCATCGCTCGCACGCTCCTTTGCCGAACGCCCCGAGGATCTGCCCAAGCTGATGAGCCGGAGCTTTGGCATGCTTCTCCTTATCAGTGTGCCTGTGGGACTCGGCATTATGGTGCTCGCGGATGCGACGGTGGTGCTTCTGTTTGGCGACGGTTTCGCGGGGAGCGGACCGGTCCTATCCGTGATGGGGATCGTCCTGCTCCTCACCTATCAGAACATGCTTTTGGGCCGATTCCTCATAGCCACGGATCGACAGAACGTGTGGACGGGTATCACTGCAGCGATCACGCTGGCATCAATCCCACTTGACCTAGTCCTCATCCCATGGTGCCAGCGTGCCTTTGGCAACGGCGCCATCGGGGGGGCACTCAAGTTTGTCATCACAGAGCTGGCCATGCTGGTGGTAGGATTGCGCCTGCTGCCCAAAGGGTCGTTAGGCAAAGCAGATGCGTGGCTCGCGATACGCTGTCTGATAGCGGGCGGCCTCATGGCCCTCGTCACTTGGCCGTTCCGCGACGCGTTCGTCGCCATCCCTCTGGCCCTGGGCGTGACAGCCTATGTTGTCGTAGCCCTCGCGCTTGGCCTTGTGCGGAGGGACGAGATCGCAGCGTTCTCTCAAGCTGCACGGCGCACGGTCATGCGACGACTCGGACACTCGGAGGCAGCCTAGGATGAGACGGCGCGAACCGGCTCGGAGACTGCCTCTATCCGATGGGCCAGATACACCCCCTATCGTCCCCACCATCGCCAGGGGGCGGGCCCTCACCATCGTACCAGGTGCCATCGTGGCGCCCTTGCGGGGTTTGGCCACCAACCTGGCCGCAGACGGGCAGTTGCCTCCCGTCTTGGCCCTTACAGCGGCGCTTAGCGGGGAGGGAGTAACTACGTGCGCCTTGGCCCTAGCCGCCGTCATCGCCAATGATGCAGACGAAACGGTCGCCCTGGTCGAGGCCAATTTCTGGCATCCGGGTCTCGCGGGCGCTGCCGGCATCCCCAGAAGTCACGGCCTTGCCGAGGTCCTAGGCGGCGAGATCGCGTGGCAGGAGGCGATGACTCTGGCTTGGGGGGGCAAGCTGGCCCTCCTTCCGGCTGGTCGTCTTGCGCCAGAGCGCAGGGCCGCAGCAGCGCGAGGCGAGGAGTTGGCCCGACTCGTTCAGGAAATCGGCGAGTCGTACGACCGCATCATCTTGGACGTCCCCGGGATCCTCACGACCACTGATGCCGTGCCGCTGGCCTCTCTGGCTGACGCGACTGTGCTCGTCATCCGGCAGGGAGCAACGCCGGCCAAGGATGTGCGGCAAGCGCTAGATCGCATCGCGCATCTCAAGATCCTGGGTACCGTCCTAAACGCAACCCACCTTCTGATGCCCAAGGCCATCTCAGAGCTGATGCCCGGCATCTGGGAGGCCCCATGACCCTGATGCTGCTGTTCCTTCTCGGATGCCTCGTGGGGGGAGTCTTGCTACGCGACCGCACGCCCCATCTCAGGCGAGCCGTCGTCGCGGGCTTGTCCCTTGCACTGGCAGCCGCAGGTACAGGCCAGAGGTATACGATCCAACTGGCCACTGGCGCTGACATCGCGATCGTAACGGAGCAGCAAGACCTGGTCGCCGGCGACTGTGTATCCGTGGAACAGGGCAAGCACGCAAACCTGAGACGGGTTTCATCGGTGTATTGCTCTACCGATGCGGCGCATCCACGGCGCGCCAGATCATGTCGTGCCGGAATGGATGGAAACGCGCGTGTGTCATCA
>CAYOBT010000035.1:0-12577 GCA_964402205.1 uncultured Anaerolineales bacterium | reverse complement strand
AGCAGTATTGGTGGGCCATCTCAGATCCAAGTTGGCCCGAGTTCAAACCGCGACCGGCATACACCGCCCTCAAAGCGATGCCCAAGTGAGACTGGTGTCCGCCGCCATCGCCTTTGACACGGCTCGAATAGACGGTGTAAGATACCGTGTCTCGGGCGCTTGGCCTTCGGCCCATCCCTCAAGAGGGGCCCTTTGCGTCGCCCAGGCAGCCCGCGCGTTGTTCCTGATCGAGCCCATTTCGCAACCTGTAGATAGCCAGGATAACACATGCCAGTAGTGATCGAGGGAGGACGGCGGCTCCAGGGCGAGGCGGAGGTTGACGGCGCCAAGAACGCCGCGCTCCCCATCATCGCCGCGACGCTGCTCACGTCCGACGACTGCTTGATCGAGAATGTCCCGTTCATCGAGGACATTCGAAACATGATCAAGGTGCTCCACCACCATGGTGTCGCTGCGAGGTTTGAAGGCCACAACACGCTGCGCATCAAGGCGACACGCATCGCAACAAGCAAGCTCCCCGTCGACCTAGCCAGGGCCATGCGCGCCAGCTTTCTCATCGCTGGCCCTCTCTTGGCCCGGTTTGGCCAAGTCGAAGCTCCCCATCCCGGCGGCTGCGCCATCGGCAAGCGACCCGTCACCGTGGACCTCAAGGGCTTTCAGGCCATGGGAGCCGAGATCACTCCCACGCATGAAGGCTATGTGGTGCAATCGCCCCGGCTGAGAGGCACGCACATCATCCTCGACTATCCGAGCCATACTGGTACCGAGAACCTGCTGATGGCCGCCGTGCTAGCCGATGGCGTTACGCATATCGAGAACGCCTCCATCGAGCCCGAGGTCGTCGACCTGGCCGGATTCCTTAGCGCCATGGGAGCGCGCATCGCGGGAGCGGGCACGAGCAACATCACGATCGAGGGAACGCGGCGCCTGCACGGGGCCGCCTTCCGCGTGATGCCCGATCGCATGGTGGCCGGCACGTATGCCCTCGCCGCAGCCATCACCGGCGGCATGGTCGAGCTTCCCGGCGAGGTCAGCCAGTATCTGGGAGCCTTTACCACCAAACTGCGCGCGGCTGGGGTCGACGTCGACGTGAGCCGTGATCGGTATCTCGTCAGTGCCCCGCGCGAGTTGCGCGCCGTCGATGTACAGACCTATCCCTATCCTGGCTTTCCCACGGACCTGCAAGCTCCGTTCACCACACTCCTCACCCAAGCGCAGGGACGGAGCTCGGTGTATGAGACAATGTTCGATGGGCGCCTTCGCTATGTCGAACAGCTCCGAACCATGGGCGCCAGGATCGACGTCTCTGGCTCTGGTCGTATCGCGATGGTGCATGGCCCTACGCGGCTTCACGGTGCCCCCATCGACGCGCTGGATATCCGCTCGGGCGCTGCCATGATCCTCGCAGGGCTTGTCGCGGAAGGCGAGACGCACATCGGGAACGTGACCTATATCGATCGCGGCTATCAGGATCTAGACACCCGGCTGCGCCAGCTTGGGGCAAACGTGACCCGCATTGAGGAACAGGAGCACCGATGCCCCACACAGGATGTGCCTGATCCGATGGAATGGATCCCTTTGGCCCAGGACTAGGCTACCACAGCTAGGGTACCAACGCACCTGCCACACCCATCCGTAGGAGGGCCGATGTTCGGCAAACAGATTGGCATCGACCTAGGCACCGTCAACGTCATTGTCGTCGTCCGCGGCAAGGGCGTCGTCCTTAACGAACCCTCGGTAGTTGCCATCTCGCTGAACGATAGCCGCATCCTCGCCGTTGGCAACGAAGCCCGCGCGATGCTTGGCCGTACCCCAGAGACCATCGAGGTAGCCCGCCCGATGCGCGATGGCGTCATCGCTGACTATGTAGTGACCGAAGCCATGCTACGCTACTTTTTCTCCAAGATCTGCAACCGGTTTGAGCGGCGTCCCGAGGTCATGATCAGCGTGCCCGCTGGCGTGACTAGCGTAGAGGGAAGAGCCGTCCGCGATGCGGCCATTCAAGCAGGAGCGCGCGTGGCTCATCTCATTCCAGAGCCTCTGGCCTCCGCCCTCGGCGCCGAGATGCCCATCGGCACCCCGACGGGCAACATGATTGTGGATATCGGTGGAGGCGCGAGCGAGGCGGCCGTCATCTCCATGTACGGTATCGTCGTATCCGATTCGGTGCGCGTTGCCGGCGAAAAGCTCGACGAAGCCATCACCAGCTATGTCCGGCGCAAGTACAACCTGATGATCGGCGAGCAGACCGCCGAGCAGATCAAGATCGCCATCGGCAGCGCACTCCCGCTTGACGAAGAGCTCACCATGGACGTGCGTGGCCGCGACCAAGTGCAGGGATTGCCACGCACCGTTACCATCTCGTCCTCCGAGATCACCGACGCGATGGCAGAGCCGCTGATCACCATCGCTTCGACCGTGCGTTCCGTTCTTGAGCGCACGCCACCAGAGCTCGCCTCGGATATCATCGATCGAGGCATGGTGCTTAGCGGAGGTGGCGCCCTGCTCCGTAACATGGACCAATACCTCACCAAGCAGACCGGCGTCCCGTGCAATGTGGCAGAAGATCCGATGCTTTGTACCGCCCTGGGCGCAGGACGTGGCCTCGAACACCTGCCGCTGCTCAGGCGGTCTGTGGAGACACTCTAGGTGCCAAGGAGGCAAGGCTCGATAGCCCAGAGTTCTTGGCTCTAGGCGGGCTGGAGCCCCAGAGAGCGTGCACCATGGCTCACCAACCAACGCTGTTCGGCGAGACACGTCCGCAAAGCAAGGACTCCGCCTCCACCGAGGCGACCGCCGATAGCACGATCCTCGATGCCCTGCCGGCGTTTGTCGAGCACCTCCACGAACGTTCGCTCGCAGAGAACACGATTCGTTGCTTCCGCAACGACATTGAGTTGCTCGCGCAACACCTCGGCGAGAGCAAACCTATCTCGGCGTGCACCACGCAAGTCCTGCGGCAGTACCTCTCGCACCTTCAGGGCCGCGAGCGCCCATCGGCCAAGACGCGGCAGCGACGTACCACAACCCTGAAGACCTTTTTCGGGTGGCTGGTCCAGATCGGCGCCATCCCTAACGACCCGTCCACATCGTTGGGTCAGACCCCCTCGCCCGTTCGCTTGCCCAGAGTGCTGGGGCCAAGCGAGCGCGACCGTCTGCTGGCCACCGCACGGGAGCTCGCCCACGCAGAGGAGCCCGACACGCGCCCCGATATCCTCGTGTCGCTGCTCCTAGCCACCGGCATCAAAAAGGCCGAATGCCTTGGCACTCGGCTCGACGACCTCTATCTCGAAGCATCACCCGCCGTAACGATTCAGCCCGCCACCAAGAGCGCTCGGCCCCGGTATCTCCGGCTGCCAGATAGCTTCCCTCAGCAAGTGGCCCGCTACAGGCTTCAGTACAAACCCAAGGAGTACCTGTTCGAGTGCACGGGTCGTAACCTCGAGTACGTGCTAGACGACCTTAGACGCCAAGCGGGCATCGAACGGCGGGTAGGATTTCGCATCCTCCGCTGGACATCAGCGGTAGACAGTCTTCGCAAGGGCATGGACCCCGAGACGCTTCGCCTAAGGCTAGGGCTCGCCGAGGCTACCTGGGCGAACAGGCTTCCGCTTCTGGAGCAACTGGCCCAAGGGCCTCTCTAGCGACGCCTTTGCCGCGCCAGGCCTCTACGGCAGCAGGTAACATAGCCCTACCGTACCTGGGCCAGTGTGTACCGTCAGAGCGGGAGAAAGGTCGCACATCAGCACTTCGACCGGCCACACGACCTTTTTGACTGCCTCGAGCAACGTCTCTGCATCGGCCTGCGCAGCCGCGTGGGTCAGCGCAATCTTGATGCGCGCCCCCGTTCCGGCGGCCTTTTCTACTAGGGCTGCAATGCGTCGGTAAGCTCCCGTTCTGGTGCGCGCTACATGCACCGGTACCACCACGCCATCTTCCATGCTGATGATCGGCTTGATATGCAGCAGCGAGCCCACCAGATGAGCCGAACGCCCGATGCGCCCCCCCATATACAGATAGCGCAAGGTGTCGGCGGTCTGCAGCATCCGTGTACGTGGGATGAGCCGGTTCACAAGCTCCATCACCTGGCTCAGTGGAGCATCCTCAGCCGCCAAGCGCGCCGCCTCCAGGGTAATCCAGCCATGGCACATGGAGACATTGCGCGTGTCCACGACCTCGATCGTGAGATCAGGATGGTCACGAAGAACCATGTCGCGACCCAGGAGAGCAGCTTGGTAGGCACCGCTCCCATCTGACGTCATGTGGAAAGAGACGATCTGGTCGCTCCGCTCTGCTGCCTCGCTGAACGCCTCGGCATACTCTCCAGGACCGGGATTGGCCGTGCGAGGTAGCTCGTCGTCGTCGCTCAAAGACTCCATATACGCGTTGAACTCGTCCGGCTTGATGTCCACCATGTCACGCGCGACGGTATCGCCAATGTGAACATAGTAGGGCACCATGCCGATGGCATAGCGCTGGTACATCTCTGGCGGCACACTCGCGGTGCTATCTGCAATGACTGCAACACTCATGGTTGCCTCACCTGTCCCGCGGCTACGGATTCGGCTCAGCCCAAACAAGCAAACAGGATGCTCGCCGCGGTTCGCGAGCATCCTGCCACGATCAACCTCTGGTGCGCCCTATGAGAGGTGCTGCTCGAGGTAGGCAACTGCGTCGCCGACGGTCTGAATCCCCTGGGCGTCCTCGTCAGCGATCTCGCAGTCAAACTCCTCCTCGAAGGCCATGATCAGCTCAACTAGATCCAGCGAGTCGGCATCGAGGTCTTCCCGAAAAGACGACTCGGGCTTGATGGTCGCTTTGTCGAGCCCTAGCTCCTCAGCAACGATGTCACGAATGCGCTCAAAGGTGTCTGTACTCATGCCCTTGCTCCTCTGACTTGGCCAGACCTGTCGTGAGTATATCACCCGCATGGGCAATGGTCAATCACGCCAGTCCCGACGTACCAACCTACCATCTTACAACACATCTAGCCATCGGTCGTTGCGCCTGATTGCGCGTTGACACGCTCCGTCCGTCTCCCTAGACTGTGTGCATGAAGGATGCAACACTGGGACAGCTTCCACGTCGAAAACAGGAGCACCTCGATATCTGCCTAGCTGGTGATGTGAGCTCGGAGATCACGAGCGGGGCCGAGCGCTATCGCCTTGTTCCTCGCGCGTTGCCAGAACTCGCGCTCGACCAGATAGACCTCAACACCAAGCTGCTGGGCAAGCATCTCAAAGCTCCCCTGCTTGTCTCCTCGATGACGGGCGGCACCCAACGCGCCGGCGACCTCAATCGCATGCTAGCAGAATCTGCGCAACATCTGGGCATTGCCATGGGCCTTGGGTCGCTCCGTGCGGCCATCGAAGATCCGACGCTGCTGCCAACTTATCAAGTCCGCGACATCGCGCCGGACATCCTGCTCCTCGCAAATCTGGGCGCTGTGCAGCTCAACTATGGCATCAGTCCCGACGACTGCCAACGCGCGGTGGACAACGTCGGCGCCGATGCGCTGATCTTGCACCTCAACCCTCTCCAAGAGGCCCTGCAGCCCGAGGGAGAGACGGATTTCCGCGGCCTGCACGCCAAGATCGCCCAGGTATGCCAGCAGCTATCGGTGCCGGTGGTGGTAAAAGAGGTGGGACACGGTATCTCGGGGCCAGTCGCCGTCATGCTACGTGACGTTGGCGTCGCGGCCATCGATGTCGCCGGCGCAGGAGGCACGTCGTGGAGCGAAGTGGAAGCCCTGCGCGACCCCAGCATCGCCGCTGTGGCGCATGCCTTCCGCGCGTGGGGTATCCCGACATTCGAGGCGTTGGTTCAGGTACGAACTGCTGTACCCAACCTGCCCATCATTGCCAGTGGCGGGATCACCAACGGCGTCGATGCAGCCAAGGCGCTGGCGCTCGGAGCCACCGTCGTTGGGTGCGCTCGGACATGGCTGCGCGCGGCCACTGCTGGCCCCGACGTGCTAGCTTCGACCCTTGCCACCATGATCCGCCAGCTCAGAATCGCCCTTTTCTGCTGCGGAGCGCCAAGCCCGTCCAACATGGGCAAACATTGTATCGAGATGAGAGAGTAGCCATGGACAACATACCCGGCATGGCCATCTACCGCCAAGCCATCGAGGAGGAGCTTCGCCGCATCGTGACGGTGCCCGAGGGCCGCGCCGATGCCATGTTCCGCATGATGCAGTACCACCTCGGCTGGACGGACCGCAGCTGGCAACCCGTCAAAGGGCGCCGTGGCAAGCGCGTGCGCCCCGTGATGTGCCTCCTGGCATGCGAAGCTTCGAGCGGGAGCTGGGAACAGGCTTTGCCTGCCGCGGCCGCCATCGAGCTGATCCACAACTTTACCCTGATTCACGACGACATCCAGGACAACTCGTTGCAGCGCCACGGTCGCGACACCGTCTGGCACGTATGGGGGCTCGCGCAGGGCATCAACACGGGAGACGGTATGTGGGCCCTGGCCCAAGCTGCAGTGCACCGACTGCGCGAACAGGGACGTCCCGCAGAGACGGTCCTGGCCGTGTCGCGCCTGCTGAGCGAGAGCTGCCTCTCGCTTTGCGCTGGCCAGCACCTGGACATCCGCTACGAGACCCTTGCAACCGTCAGCCTTGAGGACTATCTCGCGATGGTTCGCGGCAAGACGGCTGCGCTGCTGGGCGCATCCTGTGCAGCCGGGGCCATTCTCGGAGAGGCCGAGGACCGCGTCGTCGAGCTCTACCGCGGCTTTGGTACGCACCTAGGCTTGGCATACCAGATGGTCGACGACATCCTCGGCATCTGGGGCGACGCAGGAGCTACGGGCAAGCCTGTCGGCGCCGATATACTAGCCCGCAAGAAAAGCCTGCCCATCGTGCACGCCCTCGCATGGGAGCAACGTCAAGGGCGCGATGATCTCTTCCAGCTGTACCAGCGCGCCGAGCTCCGCGAACGCCACGTGAGCCAAGCCCTGGAGATCCTCGAGCAAGCTGGCTCGGAAGCCTATACGCGCGAGCTAGCTAGCGAAGAGCTTGGCAAAGCCACCAAGGCCCTGCAGGCGACCGGCATCGACCATCCTGCCCAGGATAGTCTGGCCGCGCTTGCCTTTGCCCTTACCCGCCGCTCTGCCTAGCGCGGAGAGTTGGCGGGGTCTAGATCAGGCCCAGCAGCGCTCGCCACGCCGTCTCGGTCTGCGGGAGCACCTCCATCGCGTATGCCGCGATGACGCTGAGAGCGTTAAAGGCGCCGTGCAACAAGATGCAAGGCCACACCGAATCGGTCTCGGCGCGCAGCACGCCAAAGATGATACCAAGCACAAAGATAGGAGGTAGGGCACCCGGGAACACGTGGATCACCGCAAACACGAGCGCCGTGAGCAGAATCGCCAACCACGTGCCAAAGCGGTTCTCGAGGCCCGCCTGCAGGAATCCCCGGAAGAACACCTCCTCCGCCACCGGCGCCACAAACCCAGCCACGACCAGCGCCGCGAGAAAGCCCCAGATGCCGCGACCGAACACAAGCCCGATCTCGGGCTGCGTAGTCCACTCGAGGTATGCGTTGATCTGACCCCAGACAAACGTGGCCCCAAAGGCGATGAGGAGACCGATGGCGACCATCGCCAGCATCCTGCCCCAAGGTACCGGGCGAAAGCCAAGCGTGGCAAGGCTGCTGCCGTACTTCCGGGGGCCGAACCACCAGGCCGGCAACACCATGGCCCATTCGCCCAGGCCTCCCACGACAACGATGGCGATCTGCGGCACGTCTAGGCCGGCGAACCGAAGCCCCACATAGGCCACAGCCATCGCAAGGATGGTCAGGCCAAACGCGAATCCCGCCACCAGGGAGCCATAGATGACATCCTTCAGCCCCCACTCTGCCCGCGCGCTTCTGCTTGTTTCCACACGCCTCTCCTAGATAGGTCCCATCCCACATGGCCAGATCACAGCATCATGCCTTGAGAGAGCGGGTGTCGCTTCGTTGACACAGCAATCTGCCTGGCTATACTAGCGAGTAATATGTCCACTGCCAAACGCATCGATCTACACACCCACTCGATCTTTAGCGACGGCGAGCTACTGCCGTCGGAGCTGTTGCGCCGTGCAAGCGCCTTGGGCCATGCGGCCGTGGCCATCACCGACCACGCCGATGCCAGCAACATGGAGCTCGTGATCGGCCAACTGCGACGCCTGCTGCAAGCGCAGCCCACCGATTTCTCCGCCGCTCTCTTGATCGGGATCGAGCTCACGCACGTCGCTCCTGCGAGCATCGACCCGCTCGCTCGTCGCGCCAAGGAACTCGGAGCGGAGGTCGTGGTTGTCCATGGCGAGACGATCGTCGAGCCCGTGGCGCCTGGCACCAATCTTGCTGCCGCACAGTCGCCTGCCGTCGACGTGCTCGCCCACCCAGGGCTGATCAGCGCTGAGGTAGCCCATGCCCTGGCAGAGCGGGATGCTCTCTGCGAGATCACGGCTCGCAAAGGGCATTGCCTCACCAACGGCCACGTCGCGCGCGTCTGCAAGGCTGCAGGCACCAAGATGGTCGTCAACACCGACGCTCACGCCCCCTCGGACCTGGCAACGCTGGCATTCGCTCGTGCTGTAGCCGAGGGCGCCGGGCTTGGACCCGATCTGGTCGACCAAGCTACCATCACCAATCCGCGCCGCTTGGTGGAACGTATCCTCGCAGCCCGACCCTAGTACGACGCATACCCCGGAGGTTACACAATGGCTTTTCCGCCCATGCCCACGACCATGACATGCCCTCAGTGCGGAACCAACTTTGTCGTAGAGGTCCACACCATCATCGATGTCGGCCAAGACCCGGACCTCAAGGATGCCTTTCTGCGTTCGCGCCTGAACTTTGCCAGGTGCCCGCAGTGCGACTTTGCGGGGCTCATCAGCACTCCTCTCATCTACCATGACCCCGAGCATGAGCTCCTGATCACCTACGTGCCCCAGGAACTCGACATCAACGGCGACGAGCGAGAGAAACTGGTAGGCCAACTAGTCAATGCCGTCATGCAGACGGTCCCGCAAGAAGAACGCAAGGGGTACTTTTTGCAGCCACGCACCGCCCTAACCTATGAGGGCCTAGTGGATGCGGTCTACGAAGCTGAGGGCATCAGCAAGGAAGCCCTCGAGCGGCAGCGCAAGATGATGCGCTTGATCGACAGCCTCCTAGGCAGCGTTGACGACGACAAGGCGCTAGATGCGCTGGTCGAGGAGCACCGCGACGAGCTGGACTACTCGTTCCTTTTGCTGCTCAGCTCCATGATCGACGCAGCCAAGGAAGGCGAGGTCGTAGGGCTGGACGCAGACAGGCTACAGCAGCTCCGTCAGGCGTTGCTCGAACGCGTGGACACCCCCATGCCCCCCACAGCAGCGGATAGCGCGACCGTGGATGAGCTCATTCAGCTGCTCCAAGAAGCCAAAGACGATCAGGCCTTCCAGAGCGCCGTGATGCTCAACCGCGAAAGGCTCGACTATGCATTCTTTGAGGCGTTGACCCAGCGCATCGAATCCGCCCGAGCCGACGGGAAAGATGATCGAGCTGACCAACTCGCTGACCTGAGGCGCCGCATCCTGGACGCGATGGATAGGCAACGTCAGGCTATCCAAGACCTAGAGGACGAGGCGCATCTGCTTGTCATGGAGCTCCTCGACGCGGAAGACACTGCCGCCGCCGTGCGTGAGCACAAGGACGATCTCACCGATGTCGTGCTAACCATGGCCTTCCGTTTGCGACAGGCCGCCGAGCGACGAGGCGATGAAAAGCGCGCCAACCGGCTTGATGCGCTCACCTCGGCCATGATCGACACGATCGAAGAGAGCCTGCCACCCAAACAGCGTCTTATCAACCAGCTTCTGCGAACCGAAACACTCGACGAGAGCAATGATGTGCTGGAAGCGAACCGAGGCTTGCTGGACGATGAGCTGGTCGAGGAGATCGAGGCGTACGCGGAAGAGTTGGCCACGAACGAGGACGAGCGCGTCCAGGAACTGCTAGACCACGTGCGGGCGATTCTCAAACAGATCGACGCCAAGCGTGCGATCCAGCGCGGATAGGCACCAAGGTATCACGGCAGGAACGCCGCAAACACGCGATTGCCCAAGAGACGCCCTCGCGCCGTGAGGCGGATGCCGCGCGCATCCGCCTCCAGCAACTCCTGGGCACACAGTCGGTCGATGACGCGCCCGTAGACGGATCGCATAGGGACGCCAAAGCGCCGCTCAAAAGACCCCCAGCTTACCCCCCGCACGAGGCGGAGACCAAGCATCATCGTTTCCCCCATCCGTCCGGCCTCGTCCAGCGTCTCGTGCTCGCCGGTTGCGTCGAGCCCCTGCTCAAACCGCGTCAGATATTCCTCGATCTCGCGCGTGTTTGTCGAGCGCGTGCGTCCATCGTACGACGCCGCCGCTAAGCCCAACCCCAGATACCGCGCATTGTGCCAGTAGCCGAGGTTGTGTCGGCACACCGTTCGCACGATCGAGCGCTCGCCTGCGGCCGTCTGGTCAGCCAACGCCCAATTCGAGATCTCGTACTGGACATACCCCGCCTCGCAAAGGCACTCTGCAGCCCATGTGTACATGTCCGCCGCGAGCCCGTCATCGGGACGGCCGAGCGCCCCTCTGGCGACAGCCTGCGCCAAGGGAGTACCTTCTTCGAGGGTCAACGCATAGAGCGAGAGGTGCTCGGGCCGCTCTGCAAGGGCCTGTTGGAGGGTCTCACACCAGTGGTCAAGCGTCTGCCGCGGCAACCCGAACAACAGATCCAAGCTGACGTTGCCAAAGCCTGCCTTGCGCGCCATCCTCACGGCCTCGCGTGCTTGGTTTGCCGAATGAATGCGGCCGAGCAGCCGCAGCTCGTCGTTGCGCAGGCTCTGCACGCCGATGCTGATCCTGTCCAGGCCCAACTGGCGCAGCCCCGCTAGCTGCTGGAGAGAGACGGTGCCCGGATTGGCCTCGATGCTCGCCTCGCGCACACGAGATAGGTCCAGCGCTTTGCCACACGCCGTGAGAACCGCTTCGACCTGTTCGGCGCTGAGAAGCGTCGGCGTGCCTCCACCCACATAGATGGTGTCAAAGGGGATATCGCGCCACAGTCCTGCCCGGAGATGCGCCTCGCGGGCCAGACCAGCCACATAGCGGGGGATGAGGTGCGCCAACCCTGCGAACGAGCAAAAGTCGCAGTAGCGGCACTTGGACTGACAGAAAGGGATGTGAATATAGAGGCCTGGCATCTCTAGAGAAACGAGCGCCTAATGCTCAGAGGGAGCCGCAGTCAGCCGTTGACGCGCCGAACGCGCCGCGCTCTTGAGCGCCTGATGACACCCAGCTCGGAACGCGGCCTCGTCTAGCCCTGCCGGCGGCTCGTCGCCTAACGTTGCCATCTCGAGGCGGATTACCTCTACCACGAACTCGCGCAACCGCTCCTTGTCGCCAAGTCCCACGTCCACGAGCATCTCCGCTGCTCCGTCCAGCGCAGCCGGCACCATCCACATGGCTCCGTGGGCAAGCCGGACCTCCTCAAAGCGCTCTCCATGATCGTCCAGGGAGACCGCCAGGGCCAGCGTGTGGCCGTCATCACGATCACCCGCGGCCGTGATGCCCAATCCCGCACCAAGCAGACCTTCGCGTAGCGGCAGACGCACCCGCGTCAGGATCTCGGCCGAGCTATCCACACGCGAGACGCCCTCGCGCACAAAGAGCGACGCCACAGGCAACCATTGTGGGCCAGTGAGGTTGGTGATCTCAGCTTGAGCGCCAAGCGCCACCAACGCCACGTTCAGCGGATCAGCCCCACGCGATGAGACGATCCGCGCCCCTAGCGTCTCGTCAGCGAGGCCGTGCTCAACATCGTCTTCTGCGGCCGCCGTCAGAAGAGGCGCCAGGTTGCCGAGCTCCGCATGTTGAGCCAGCACGCCGAGGCGCACCGCACTCCCAAGGGACACGCTCTCGGCGCCCTCTTCCACCCGCCGGAGCGCCGCGACTTCGGAAACATCGACCAGGTAAGCATCTTCTGGCAAGGAAATGCGTTGATTGAGGCCGGCCAGGCCCGCCACGATCCTGGCCCGGCCACGCTGCGTCGCCAGGTGCGATAGCGCCTCGGCTATGGAGGCTACCACCACCCGTTCACGCGCATCGGTCATCGGCTCTCGCCTGGATCTAGCATGCCCACATCCTAGGAATTGCCTACAGGCTAGCCTGCATCGCGCTGCGCCAGCCGGATCTCGGTGTACACGCGTTCCACGCTGTGTCGCCGGCGTTCCTTGATGCGAACCGTATCCGACTCTGCGACAGGGAAATAGTCCAGCATTCCCACCTTTTCCACACAGTCTCGACGGCTCGCGCCGGTGGCAAAGCACTCGGCCGTGCGCTCGCGCATCTCGACGATATAGTCGATCAAGGGTGCCAACACATCCTTGCCGCAGGGCTCGCCCTCTCCCGGCACGAGCAGGTCCACATCCATGCCCTGCATCCGTCGCAGCGTATCGATCCATGCCAACGTGTCAGCATCGTACATGGCAGGGTGCTCTCGGTTCCACACATTGTCACCCGCAAAGAGAATGCGCTCCTCTGGCAGATAGA